>CAJQPD010000364.1 GCA_905480085.1 uncultured Acidimicrobiia bacterium | reverse complement strand
CTGTAGCCGGTGTACAGAGCCATCGTCGGGGGCACGTTCGACCCTCCCCATCTCGCCCACCTACTCGCTGGCGAAACTGCCTTCATGCAGTTAGGTGTCGATGAAGTTCTGATGATGCCCGCCGGGTCTCCGTGGCAAAAGCCCGCCGAATCCGTTTCGGCCGGGGAACATCGATGGGCCATGACCCAGCTGGCCGCCGAAGGAGCCGACTTTCTCGTCCCTGATGACCGGGAAGTCCTCCGCGATGGTTGGACCTATACGGCTGACACCCTCGCCACGTTCCCGGAGACCGATCGTCTCGTTCTCATACTCGGTGCTGACGCCGCAGCCAACCTGCCCACCTGGCAACGTTACGACGAGGTCAGGGAACGGGCCGAGATCGCCGTGGTGCCCCGATTACACACGAACCGCGCCGGCGTCGAGGCAGTCGCTGGTCCGGTGACCTGGCTCGATATGCCGATCCTGGAGATATCGGGGAGCAGCATCAGGGAACGGGCTCGAGGGGGCCAGTCCGTTCGATTCCTGGTCAGAGATCGGGTGTACGAATACATGGTTGCCCACGGACTCTACGGTCTATGAGTGAACCCCAGCACCGACTGTCAGGTCAGCCTAAGCGTGAACTGACAGCCCGAGAGCTGAATCGATCTGCTAGGGACGACTCACGTAAAAAGGCTCGCCGCAAGATCGTCATGGCCACCCTGCTTGCGCTGGTGCTCGTGACAGCCTCGATAACGATCTCGTACCTACGGCTGCGACCACAAGAAGTGGGCCCGGACCCGGTGGTGATTGCGCCCGATGTCGGTGCCGCGGCTCTGGTCGTCGTGGAAGTCGACGCATTACCCCGAGCCATCTTGCTCATCGGTGCCAGCGCCGATCAGCCGAGTCGACTGATATCGCTCCCGGATTCGCTGCTCGCCATCGCTCCCGGGTTTGGCGAGAATACGCTCTCGGCGGCCTACGGGATCGGTGGTATCGATCTGCTGTCGCTCACCATCGTCAACCTTCTTGGGGTGCGCATTGACGACACGTTTACGTTCACGGCTCAAGAGTTCGGTGCCCTCTTCGACGAGCCGCTGGAAGTAGCCATCTCGCGGCCATTCGTCTCAGAAGACGCAGCCGGGAATCAGAAGGTGGCAGCCGGCGAAGGTCTCCAGCCAAGAACTGCCGAGATGGTGGTTCGCCTCCTGACCGAAAAAGGAGTCGACAACGACCTCGACTTCTTGTTCCGCCAGGGAGAAGTATGGTCTGCAGTATTCGAGACCATTGGCAGCAGAAAGGTCATTGCGGATCGGGTGCTGGCCGGTGGTACCACCGCGGGGATTGCCGCCATCACGGGAGCCAGCCAGGACGAGGCCCTCGTCGTGAGTGCCCTCCCGGCCGTGCGGGTGAACACACTGTCGAGCGGTGACGAGCGATATTCTCTCGATGTCGCCGATGCAGCTGATTACGCCGAACAGACCATCCCGTATCTGCGGATCGGTCAGCAGCCAAGACTGGTTGTCGAGATTCTCAATGGCAACGGCGGGGTTGGTGTCACACAGCCGGTTGCGAAGACGTTCGTGCTGGCCGGTTATCGGGTCCTCAAGACGGACAACGCCGGCACTCTGGACTATCCGACCACCCAGGTCATCGCCCAGGGCCGTGAGCGACGTGCCGACGCCATCGCCGCTCAAGGGCTGCTCGGGTACGGGGAGGTCGTGCTTGAGGTTCGTCAACCGTCTGGTGTGGTGGATCTCACTATCATCCTTGGTGAAGACTCACCGTGAGAAAGGGATCGTCTATCACGAGCATTGACCTGGCCAAGGCGGCCGCAGCAGCCATCGACGACATGAAGGGCCTCGACACCATCATTATCGATGTCAGCAACTTGTTGTTCATTACCGATATGTTCGTCATTGCCACCGGAACCTCAAACCGCCAGGTCCGGTCCATCGCCGACGAAGTTCACACCCAGCTCAAAGAAAAGCACCAGCGCATGTCGTTGCGGTCCGAAGGAGCCGATGAGGCCGAATGGATCTTGCTTGACTACGGCGAAATAGTGGTGCACGTCTTTCAGTCGGCCACGAGAGCTTTCTACGACCTTGAGCGCCTATGGGGAGACGCACCCCGAATCCCCTTTGAGCCAGCGACTCAGGGAACTTCTGACCAGCTATAATTGCCGCTCCCATTGGGGGCTGTAGCTCAGCCTGGCAGAGCACCTGCATGGCATGCAGGGGGTCAGGGGTTCAAATCCCCTCAGCTCCACTGAGAAATTGAGAAGGGTCGGCCATACGGCCGGCCCTTCTCAATTGCCGGCTGGCGCCGGCGGGCGATTTTCCCTTTTGGATGCCTTGCGGCATCCGGGTTCGCTGTTTTGTTGCTTCGGCCCTTGGCCGAAGTCCCTCAGCTCCACTGAGAACTGAAAAGGGTCGGCCATGCGGCCGGCCCTTCTCAGTTGCCGGCTGGCGCCGGCGACGATTTTCCCTTTTGGATGCCCGTTGGGCATCTGGGTTCGCTGTTTACATTGTCGGCCTTCGGCCGAATTGCCCTCAGCTCTCGTTCCAACCAATCGCGGGGTTGGCTTTGCGGCCGGCCCTTCTCAGTTGCCGGCTGGCGCCGGCGGCGATTTTCCCTTTTGGATGCCCGTTGGGCATCCTGGTTCGCTGTTCTCATTGGCGGCCTTCGGCCGAATTGACCGCAAGAGTGCCATCCTGGGTGCCAGGTGGTTCGAGACATAGCACCAACTAGAACTCCGACGTCTCATCGGAGAGACTGCAAACAGGGGTCAGGATCCGGGCGAGCGGCCTCTGGGTAAGCAACATCGTCGACCAGCGATATGTGCGCGCATCTCGGATTGGCGCTCGTCTCATCCGTGGGGCTGTAGGGCGGGATGCGTGTGGATCCCTCCGGTGATCAGGGGAGTTGGTTCGCCTCCCTCGGAGGGCATCACCCAGATCTCCCTGGCGCTTCCAGTATCGGCGGTGAACACTATCCACTCGCCGTCCGGCGTGTACCTCGGTTGACTCGCCCGCGCACTCGGAGAGTCGAAGAATGTCAGCTGTTCGATCCCCGATCCGTCTGGTCTCATCCGGTACAGGTTCGACACGACGGCATCGAAGTTGAACGAGAAGAACGGATACGTGCCGAACACGATCCAGTCGCCATTTGGCGACCAGTCGGGATACCCGGCGACAAGATCCCAGTCGGTGAGTTGACGTTCTTCGCCTCCACTGGCGTCGATAACGAACACTGCATCTGATGTTCCTCGCTCGCGGGTGTAGGCGATCAGCTTTCCGTCCGGTGACCATCTCGGGGTGTACTCGCGATCACAGTCTTGATTGACAGTAACTTGCCTAACCTTTCCTGTGGCCACGTCACCGATCCACAATCCGCAATCAGAAGGCCGATCGTTGACGATGGGGAGGAAGACTCGACTGAAGACGACCTGGGTGCCATCAGGTGAATACGCAGGCTCGTCGTCGCCGAGACAAGGGTCGACACATTCGAATAACTGCTCAGACGATTCGGTAGCAAGGTCGAATTCGTAGAGAGGTTCTGAATCACCACCCCTGGACGTGACGACAATTCGAGTCCCATCCGGTGACCAGTCAGGAAGCACTCCCTGGACGTCAAGAGGGATCTCGTGGTTGTCGGTTCCATCAGGGTGGACCAAGAAGACCGCATCTCCTCCCGAGCTGCCGGGACCTTGGTAGACGATCCAGTCACTCACATCAAACGAACTCGAAGCGTCTGCACCGGCAGCAGAAGTAGTGGTCGAGCTGATCGCCGTTGCGGCGGTCGTTGAACTCTCAACAGTGCCTGTTGATGAGCAGGCACCGAGGCCCACGACGAGGATCGCGACAAGAGACACGAGAGATGGTTGGATCGAGACCATTATGAACCCCCGAGACGATTGAACCGCTGTTGGGACCGGGAGCGGTCGCGAGGCACGGAGCCGCCAGGGGATGAGGACCGAGATCACCGTCACAGCGCCTCTCTCCTCGCCTCTGAGCGAAATCATAATTCTCGGTGAGAACGGGTTCAACGTCTTTGCCGAGGTAACCGGCCGCGCCCGCTCCTTTGGCGTCAAGAGTTCGCTTGCGATCGGAGTGGGCCGTCAGCGCCACGCCGCATGCTGCAGGGTCGTCGCCTGGCTGGGTTTCGGTC
>CAJQPD010000363.1 GCA_905480085.1 uncultured Acidimicrobiia bacterium | reverse complement strand
GTCATCGGTCAGACACCCGGTGGGATGCGAATCGATTTTCCGTTTGCCGGTTCGGCGGCCTCGTCGCATTGGGCCGGCGAACGCCCGGTGGTAGGGACCGACTACGTCACGGTTCGAGGGGACGGTCACATGGACCTTGATATCCGCGCAGTCATCGGCGAGGGTCGTCAGAAGGTGTCGTACACCGCTACCGGAGTATCGCTCGCAGGTGAGGACCGAGGGGTTGCCTATCCCAGAGAGCTAATCACGTTTCAGACGGCGGATGACTCCCTCGGATTCTTGAACACGGCGATCGCCGTGGGACTCGGCTCGGCCAATCAGGGCACGCTGACGCTGAGGCCTACCTCGCCGCGGACTGACTAGAAGGCGCTTGGCCAGGCGGTGAGCCGCTCGCGCCTGCTCAGGGCCGTGATAATGGCGGATGGTCCGTGCTTGATCGCCGCGGCCTCTACCAGGGTGGCGAGTACGAGGTCGATGGCCGTTCCGGGCCACGTGGGCGGGTCGGTACCGACGCTGATGGCCAGGTCCTCGCCGTGGACAACCAGCTCGACCAATCGGGTGACGAGGTACTCGTCGAGATACATCACCTGCCCTCCGAACACCGTGACTCGTCGATCGAACGGTTCGTCGTCAAGGCGGACCCGGAGCGTCTCGAGCGTCCGATCGAGTTCGGTGACCAAGGCGCCCTGACCACTGGCGGCAGCTTTCATGCCGCGGGCCCTGATGGCGGCGTGCAAGGCGTCGTCATCGGCATCGACGGCGGCAAAGTACTGGCCCGGTGTGATCGGCTCGTCGGTGGACGGAAGCGATTCCTCTAGATACAGGAGGGGCGTGCCGAGCCCCCGTCCGAGGTGACCGCTCAAGCCGGCCACATCATATCCTTGGAGAGCCGACGGGCTGGTCCAGGCTTCCGCAACGGCGTCACTGGCAATAAGGTCGATAACGGACTGAGCGGCTTCCAGAAAGGCAGTGCGAATCACCTGATCAGACTACGCCTATCTACACTGCCTTCGTGCTGAAACCGGCCCTGTCTCATCAGTATCCCATCGCAATGGCTCACCGCGGCTCGACTGTTCTCTGGCCAGAGAACACGATGATGGCGTTCCAGGGGGCGGTTGATCTCGGATACAAATATCTTGAGACCGACGTCCACGCCTCGTCCGATGGCGTATTGATGTGTTTTCATGACCCAATTCTGGATCGAACCACCGACGCCACCGGTCCGGTTTCGGCGCGCTCGCTCGCCGAGCTGGCAGCGGTCGATGCCGGCTACCGATTTGACCCAGTACACGATTTTCCCGCCAGGGCGACGGGCGTCACGATTCCCTCATTCGAAGAACTGGCGATGACGTTCCCGGACGCGATACTCACCGTTGATTTGAAGGCGGCTCGGATCGAGCAACTGATGGTCGACACGATCAAGCGCTTGAAACTGTCCGATCGGGTCATCCTCGGCTCTTTCCACGAGAAGCGGGTGCGTACGTTCCGCAAACTGGCCGGCGAGGGTGTAGCCACCTCCGCCGGACCCCGCGAGACGGCCAAGATCGTTTTCGGGGCGAGGGCCGGTCGGTCAATGCGGGTGACCGCCGATGTGCTTCAGGTCCCGGAGTTTCATCGGGGGATCAACGTGGTCACTGAACGGTTGATCGACATTGTGCAAAGTCAGGGCAAACAGGTTCATGTGTGGACCGTAAACGAGGTCGATGAGATGACCCGGTTCCTGGATATGGGAGTCGACGGGCTGGTGACCGACCGCCCCGACCTACTCAAGAAACTGCTCGTGGAGCGCAGCGGCGCATAGGGACTCGAAAAGGCGATTGACCCGCTTCGGTTCCCAGCCAGGGCGAGGAACACGTCGGACGGCGCTTATGGTGCTTTGGGTCCAATCGCCCACAACTCGGAGCCGGAAGCGACGAATACCACCCCGTCGCCGATCGCCGGGGCAGAGACAATGCGGCTGTTGGTCTGGAACTTCCAGATTTCTTTGAGCGTCGAGGCGTCCACTGCGTACAACACACCGCTCTGGTCGCCCAAATACAGCGTGTTGTTGGCGACGATCGAGGCTGAACTGATGTCCGATCCAGTTTGGTAGCGACGATCGGCCGACGCTCCACCGGGGAGCTCGTATGCGTACAGGGCCACGCCCTCCGGCATCAAAAGTTGGTCGCCGACAACCGTGACATCGAAGTTGGCCTTTGTGGGTATGCCACCCGCATTGGTGATACCAGATGGACACTGGCCCTCCGGGAACTGAAACACCGTCGAGGCATTTCCGAAATACACAACACCATCCACGATGGAAGCCGGTGTCGTAACCCTTGAACGAGAGTCAAAGTCACATTTCAGTGCTCCGGTGGCCGCGTCGATGAGGTGCATGACGCCGTCCGTGTCACCGACGTAGACGATCCCGTTGGATAGCGCAGGCGAGTTGTCGAAGGCTGCTAGCGGATCATCGGCCAGGTTCGGGTATACCCAAGCAGCCTCGCCGTCGGCACCACGAATGGCATGGACCCGTCCGTCCCCACCGGCCACAATGACGAGATTCTCACTAAACACCGGCGTCGTGCGAACCGGTTCTCCTATCGGATATTTCCAGAATTCAGGATCGTTGCCCCCCGTCTGGGCGTCGCGTGCCCACACGAACCCATCGTCGCTGCCGATCACGAGGAGGACCACACTTCCTTGAGCTATCGCTCCCTCCGATAGGGCCACCTGTCCGACTGCGGCGGTGCCAAGCACCGCGCCCCCGGTCGGCAGGGTCCAATGGACCTGGCCGGTGGTCTGGTTGAGGGCATATATGTCGAAATCCTGCGAGCCGAAATAGATCCAGTTGCCGTAGCTGACCGGGGTCGATCGGATCACATCACCTGCGGTGAACTTCCAATAGAACCCACCGGGCTGATCGACGCCGGATGCGTCGGTGACTCCTGACCGGGCGAAGTCGCCGGCTTCTACTGAACCGCCGGTGAGCTTCTCGGCGGGAGGCGGTAGTTCAGTCTGCTCGACCGTGAGGGGGATGGTCGACGTTGAAGCAGTCACGATCACGGTCACGGTTGAAGGTGTTGGCGCGTCAGGCTGAAGGGCAAGGGCCGTGACGACGGATATGCCGATGACAGCCGCAATACCGGCGGCGATTCCCAACCAGCGGCCGGCCTTGCGAGCGGTGGGTCGGCGGCGGACCAGCCCGCGCTGGTGGCGTTGGGCCGGGGTCAGGAGGTCGTCCGAGCCGGCGAGCCCGATGGCGGTCAACGTCTCGTTCAGCTGGTCGATGAGCGTGAGGTCGTTGGGGTCCGGCGCAGGTGGTTCAGCGCTGAGAGCCGCGGCTACGTGGGCAAGCTTGCCCGACTGTTCGCGTGAATCGTCGTCTAGGGCAACATGGATCGACCGGGCGTCCCGGACGATGTCAGCTACCTGTGAATCTGCCCACAGGGACCCGGCGTGGGCGGCCCGGATGGCGAGCGTGGGATTGCCAAGGCTCGAAGCGAGTCCGGCCGCCTGTTTGGCG
>CAJQPD010000362.1 GCA_905480085.1 uncultured Acidimicrobiia bacterium | reverse complement strand
TCACTGTCGCCACCGAGCAGTTTCCGAGCGTGTCACACACCTGGTATTCGAATGAGTCGACTCCGAAGAAGTCAGCGTCCGGCGTGTACGTGACAGTACCGTCCAGGTTGGCAACGACCGACCCATTGGCCGGTTCGACGAGTCCGTTGACGCCATCACCGACGGCGACGCTTGACGGGTCGAGGTTGCCTTCCGGGTCTGAGTCATTGACGAGCACGGGGATTTTGACGGCGAGGTCTTCATCGGTAACTGCCGCATCGTCTAGAGCCTCTGGAGCGTCTTCAACGGGATCGACCGTGACCGTAACCGTGGCGGTGTCGAACAGCCCGCTCACGTCGTAGATCAAATACGTGAACGAGTCCGTGCCGAAGAAGTTCGCATCGGGCGTGTAGGTAACCGTCCCATCGCCGTTGAACACAACCGAACCGTTCGCCGGCGCAGTATCGAACGCAGCCGAGTTCGGATCAAGGTCGCCGTCGGGGTCGGTGTCGTTGACCGCAACGTCAATGGTGATCGGTGTGTCTTCAGGTGTCGTGCCCGCATCATCGAAGGCCAGAGGTTCGTCACCGACGCCGGTCACGGTGATCGTTACGGTGGCCGTATCGCACAGGACTGGCGTTCCGTCGTCGCAGACGAGGTAGGTGAACGTATCGGTTTCGGTCGCTCCCGCCGGAAGGGATGCGAACTGCCCGTTGGGATCGTAGGTGACGGTTCCGTCACCGTTCAGAGTTACCAGTCCGATCGTACCGGTGGTGTCAATCGACACGACAGTAAGCGCGTCGGCAATGTCGGCATCGGTGTCGATCCCCGACCCGTTGTCACCGAGGGGATCAAGCGACACTGGAGACTCCGCATCCGTTCCTGCCCCATCGGGTTGCGCAACGGGCGCATCGTTGACGGCAGCGACGGGGACGGTGACAACCGCCACATCACACAACGCGGTGAGGTCACAGATTTCGTATTCGAATGCGTCAACTCCGAAGAAGTTGGCGTCCGGGGTGTACGTGACCGTCCCATCGCCGTTCGCTACGACGGACCCATTGGTCGGTCCAGCCAGCGCTCCTCCGACCGACACGGATGCGGGATCGAGGTCGCCGTCTTGATCGGTGTCAGGCCCGTTCCCGTTGTCCACGGTGACGTCAAGGGTGACCGACAGGTCCTCGTCGGTGGAGGCGTCGTCATCGGTGGCCACCGGCGGATCAGCGATCGGATTGACAGTGATCGTCAGGGTCGCCTGGGCGCAATCGCCATCGGTGTCGCACACCTCGTAGGTGACGACGACGTCGCCGGCAAAGTTGGCTGGAGGCGAATAGGAATACGTCCCGTCGTTGTTGAAGGTGAGGCCGGCAGGGGTGAGCCCCACCACCGTCACGGACGCCACGCCATCGCCAAGCCCGGAGTCGTTCACGAGGACGTCACCTGCGACTGGCCCGCCGTCTTCGTCGACCAAGTTGGTGTCGTCGACAGCCACGGGAAGATCATTGATGGAGTTGACCGTGATCGTGACCGTCGCCTCATTGGACGCTGCCCCGTCGTCGTCGCGAACCGTGTATCTGAAGCTGTCGATCCCGTTGAACTCAGGATCAGGTGTGTAGCTAAACGACCCGTCTCCTGCCAGAACGAGCGACCCGTTGGTGACATCGGATACGACCGTCGCCGACGTGTTGTCAATGGTTCCGTCGGCGTCCGCGTCAACACCCGAGCCGGTGTCATCGGTCACGACATTGCCCGAAACTGCAGCATCCTCATCAACCGCATAGGTGTTGTCCGTTGCCACGGGGGCGAGATTCGCCACGATCGTAACGACGACGGTTGCGGTGTCGCAGAGGACTGGCATCCCAAAGTCACAGACCCGGTACTCGTAGGAGTCCGATCCAAAGAAGCTGACATCAGGCGTATAAGTGATCGATCCGTCCGGGTTGACAGATACTGATCCATTGGTCGACTCGAGCAGTCCGTTGATCCCGTCACCGACTTCGACGGTCGCTGGGTCAAGCAGACTGTCAATGTCCGTGTCATTTGCCAATACGTCCGTGGTCACAGCCGCACCTTGCAGCGTCACATCGGTGTCGTCATTGGCGACGGGTGCGTCATTGACCGGGTCGACTGTGATGGTCACGGTCGCCGTCGACGTGTCCCCATCGGCATCGGCGATCGTATAAGTAAACGTGTCGGTGCCGTTGAAGTCTGGCACCGGGGTGTAGGTGTAGTTCCCGGCGGTGTCCATAACAACGGTTCCACCGTTGGCACTGGCGGCGTCATATGCAGTCACCGTGGTCGGCTCATCACCAAGATCGTCGTTGACCATCACACCACCAGAAACTGGAGTGTCTTCCAACGTCGAGTTCGCATCTTCGACCGCATCCGGGTTGGCATCAACCGTGATCGTGACGGTGGCCGTCGAGGTGTTGCCGTTGTCATCAGTGATCTCGTAGGTGAAGGTGTCGACGCCGTTGAAGTCGGCCGCAGGCGTGTACGTGTAGTCCCCAGCCGTGTCCATGACGACCGTTCCACCATTCACGCTGGCGCCGTCATAAGACGTGACCGTGGTCGGCTCAACCCCAAGATCATCATTGCCCAAAACCGAACCCGACACCGCCGTGTCCTCCTCGGTCGAATTCGAGTCATCGACCGCATCCGGCGTCGATCCATCCGTCACCCTGACCGTGGCCGTCGACGTTTGACCGTTCACGTCGGTGATCGTGTAGTCAAACGTATCCGTACCGAAGAAGTCAGCCGCAGGTGTATACGTATAGTTCCCGGCGGCATCCATCGACACAACCCCACCCGAAACCGAGATAGCGTCATACGCCGTGACCGACGTCGGCTCGGATCCCAAATCATCATTACCGAGAACGCCACCGGATACCGCAACATCCTCGAGCGTCGAGTTGGTGTCGTCGACTGCGTCCGGTGTGGACGTGACCGTGATCGTCACGGTGGCCGTCGAGGTGTCACCATCAACATCGGTGATCGTGTACGTGAACGAGTCCGTCCCGTTGAAATCGGCCGCCGGGGTGTAGGTGTAATTACCGGCGGTATCCATAGCGACAGTTCCGCCATTGGCGCTAGCCACGTCATAGGCTGTGACCGTCGTCGGCTCAGAACCCAGATCATCATTCGTGAGCACGGCGCCGGATACGGCCAGGTCCTCAAATGTCGTGGTGGCGTCGTCGACCGCGTCCGGGTTGGCATCAACCGCGATCGTGACCGTCGCTGTGTCACAGTCGCCGTCAGCATCGCACACCTGGTAGTCGAACGTTGTCGTGCCGAAGAAGTCCGCCGGCGGCGTATAGGAGAACGTCCCATCGCCGTCGAATGTCAAGCCAGTGGGGGCAAAGCCGACCACCGCATAGGTAGCCGGCGCATCCCCGGCGTCAGCATCCGCGACGGATCCCAACAGCACTGCATCCTCTTCCATCAAGAATCCGTCATCGACCGCGTCGGGATTCGCATCCACGACGATCGTGACGGTTGCCGAGTCACATAACTGAGGTGTTCCGTTGTCGCACACTTCGTAAATGAACGTATCCGTCCCATAGAAGTCAGTGTCCGGCGTATAGACGAAGGAGCCGTCGCTGTTGAGAACGAGTGAGCCGCTCGACACATCAGTCACCGGTACCGGGTTCACGGAAAGCACATCTCCCGCGTCAACATCAGAGTCTGCGCCGACGCCAGTGTCGTCCGTGAGGACATTGCCGCTAGCCGGGGTGTCTTCCTCGATGGCATAGCTATTGGGAAGGGCCACCGGTGCGTCGTTGACCGCCGTTACATTAATTGAAACGGTCGCTTGCGAGCACTCCCCATCGTCATCGCAAACCGAGTAAACAAACGAGTCTGACCCGTCGAAATTCAAATCAGGCGTGTAAGTGAAGGTGCCGTCCAGATTGTTCACCAGCGTTCCACTCGTTGGTCCCGTCACGACGGTGGCGCTCGACGGGACCAGAGTGCCATCGGAATCGGAGTCCGGGCCGGATCCATTGTTTGCCAGAACATTGAAGAAAACAGCCGTATCTTCAGGAGTCGTGACGAGATCCGGTTGGGCAACCGGGGGTACGTTCACCTTAATGGTGACATTGGCGGAGTTATTGGACGGGTCGCGATCGGCGGGTGAATCGGCTGATACCGACGCCGCGTTGTTGATCCCGCTCCCGGAGGTGCCCGCATTAACCGTTGCAGTTATGTTCAGATCGACGGACGATCCGGGGGTCAGGTCGCCGATCGTCCACACACCAGTCCCGGCGACATAAGCCCCATCGGACGATACAAACGTTACCCCGGACGGGAGAACATCTGACACGGTCACGCCCGTCGCGGTGCTCGGTCCCGCGTTGGTGACCGTCAGCGTGTAAAGAACCGTATCTCCCTCTGGTGGAGTCGTATCGTCAACGACCTTGGCAATACCGAGGTCGGCGTTCAGAACGAGAGTGGTCTCGCTCGCCTCGTTGTTTGCAAAGTTCGGATCCGGGGTCGAAGACGACACCGAGGCGTTGTTGGTGATCGTACCGACTGTGGTGGTAGCTATGTCGACAACGACAGTCACGGTGGCTGTGCCGCCGGACGGCAAAGCGCCGATGGCACAGGGCAGCGTCGTGCAGCTTCCTTGCGACGACGAGACAGAGCTGACCGTTACCCCGGCGGGAAGCGTGTCATTCACCGACACACCCGACGCGTCCGACGGACCATTGTTGGACACCGTCAAGGTGTAGGTCACCTGGTTGCCTGCAGCGACCGGATCAACGCTATCGGCTTTTGCAATGCCGAGATCGGTGGAAGGAATCAGTGCGTCCGTATCGGTAGCTGTGTTATTCGCATCGTTGAGGTCAGCGCCGTTCGTCCCGTCATCAGAAACCGAGACCGTCGTCGTCAACGATCCGGTCGCCGACGGGCCGATGTCAAGCGACAGGAGTGCGCTGACAGCGGCAGGCGCCACTGGCAAAGAACCAATCGCCAGCGTACAAACCGACCCGGCATTCCGGCTAGGAGTACATGCCCAGCCCGCCGTCGAACTGGCAGCATTGAATGTGGTGCCTGCCGGAATGGTGACCGACATTGCAGCACCGGTGGCGTCCTGCGTGCCGACGTTGTCATACGTCACCGTGTAGGTAACCATCGTGCCGGGTACTTCTGCGACCGCGAAATCGGTGATCGTGGCCACGAGGTCGGGGGCAGCCACGAGCGGCGTGACATGGGAGCCTGAATCGTTAAGGGGGTTGGCGTCCGGTCGAGCGTCGTTGTCGGCGATCGTCGCAGTGTTCGTGGTCGAATCTACGCCCGCGGCGAGGACCGGATTGACGATTACCCGGAACGGAACGGACACGGCGCCAGCACCGTCGAGGACCGTTCCGACCGGGTAGGTACAGACGGTACCGGCCGGAGCACCGTCAACACAGGACCACCCCGGTGAACCGGCTGCGTTGAATCTTGTTCCGGCGGGAACGTTTTCTGTCAGAACGACGCCGAAGGCATCGGCGTATCCGATGTTCTGATAGGTGACCGAGTACGTCACCGCAGTTCCGGCGGCGGCGGACAAGATGGCGTCATCTTTGGAAACAACAAGGTCGGGCTGAGCAAGAGCGGTGTGGCTGCTCGAACCGGTGATCCGGTTCGGGAAACCCTCTGGGTGATAAAGGGCGCTGACCGTGTTGGTCAGCGCCTCACCGATCAGGTTCGCCGCCGTCACGGTGTGGTTAACCGAGAAGCTACAACTCGCGCCTTTCGCTATGCGATTACATCCAGCCGTGGTAGCAGCGGTTCGTAGTGCCCCAAGGATCGAGTCATTGATATAACCGTCGTCCAGCGGAGTCACGGTGTCACGGAAAATCAGGTCGGGGGCCGACAGGGTCGGTCCGTTGAGTGAATTGTTCGTGACCGTATAGGTATAGGTGAGTACATCGCCTGGTTTGGTGTACTTGGTCCCGCCTACCACGGTCGCTCCGGCCGAGACTGTGGTCGAGATCGCGATCCGGGGAGAGAACAGTTCCATCCGGTGGGTGGCCGTCGCCGTCGAGGCGCTGGTCACGTTTCCGCTCGGTGGCGCCATCTTCGCTGTCACCGTGTTGATGACCGGGTTACGCGTCGTGAAGTATCCGGCCGGCACAACCCAGTTCACACTGAAGGAACAGGTCGCTCCTCCCGCCACCGTTTGGCAACCCTGGGCAATCGCCTGCGGGGTGATGTCTCCGATCACGTTGTCAATGATGCGATTGGCGTCGGTCGAGGTCGAACTGAAGCGAAGCGGGACGACACCAGTGTTGCGAACGGTGAAGGTGTACCTCGCCGTGTCCCCTTCCTTCGACAGCGGCGGTCCTTGCTTCTGGACCGTGACGCCACAGGCGCTTCCCGACGCAATAGCCAAGTCCTTCTGCTGGGCCGTCGTCAGCGTCGAGCTTCTGGACTCGGCGAGGAGGGTGTTGAAACACCCCAGTCCCGACGTCAGGGCAGCCTGAACATTCACTACTGCCTCAAGGTAGGAGTCCGTCGGGAAGATATTCGGGAGTCCGACCTTCGGCGTGTATGGCCACGGCGACGGTGTGGTCACCGAGTTAGCGACACCACAGAAGCTGTCCGTTGCCAGCGCCGAAGCACAGTCATTGACACCGGAGGAACCGACAATTTTGATCAGCGGCCCTCCGGCGGCGGCCGCATCCCATCGAAACGTCTCGACCTCCGGCGTGCCACCACCGAAGTTGGTGACGATGAGCAGGTCGCCCTTCAAGTGCTTGGCAGGCGCCAACGTTTCACTGTTCATGAACGTGCCGTCAGCCTTGAGACCAATCGGTTCCTGGAGCAGCCAGAACCCGAATGACGCTGCACCGTTGTTGGCGAAGCGGTCGACGCCGAGGTGGAAGAGGGGCTCACCGGATGGCGAGATGTAGGTTGCAGCGTAAGCGTTCGTCAGTTCGTTTTTATCGGGCACGGATCCGTTGGTCCACTGCCAACTCGTGATGTCACTGATATCTTTGGAGCCGCCCCCCGTGAAAACGGTCTCGCTCGGTCCAACCGGATCCTGGACGAAGGAGAACGTGTTTGCCCCGGCGTTGGTAGTCCCGTTGATGAAGTCCTGGTAAACAGTCTCGAAATCCTTTTGTGGGCTGACGGGATTGTCGACGGCATTGCCGTCCATCTCAAAAACGTCGAACAGACCCGCCTGCGCAGGATCTACGTTTAGGCCAGCAACGAACGTTGTCAAGAGAAGCACAAAAGAGAGAACGGTTGCCGTGCACCGATGCCACCGATTCCGAACGCCGACAGGGCGATCAGTTCGTCCCGAGTGCGGGCGCGATTCTGTTCGGTTGGCTTCTGGCTGAGTCACGGAACCTCAAGAGTGTTTGTCGTTGGTACAGGTCACCTCTCGGTGCGACCACCCGATCCAATCTCCAGTAGTCATCGCCCTGGAACAACGACCACTGCAGAAACATTCACAATTCGCTATATAGTGACTAGTCATGGATTCCCAATAGGACACGCGTCCCGTAACATCCCCCCATGCGATCAATTTGGAAAGGCGCCATCAGCTTCGGACTCGTCACCATCCCGGTGGGCCTGTATTCGGCAACCGAAAACCGCACCCCCAAGTTCAAGATGCTCCGCGAATCCGACGGAAGCCCCATCAGGTACAAACGAGTAGCCGAGGCCGACGGCGAAGAGGTGACCTGGGACGAAATCGTCAAAGGTTACGAGGTCGAAAAGGGCAAATACGTCATCTTTACCGACGATGATCTCGATGCTGCCGGCGCCCAGGGCGGGTCGAAACTTGTCGATGTCATCCAATTCGTCGACGCGTCGGAAATCGACCCTATCTACTACCAGAAGACATATTTCCTCGGCCCCGAAAAGACCGGCGTCAAGGCCTATCAAATCCTGCTTGATGCCTTGAAAAACGGGCAACGGGTGGGAATCTGCAAGGTCGCCTTGCGCGAGAAGGAGTATCTGTCGACGCTCCGGGCTATGGACGACGTTCTTGTCCTCGAGACCATGTTTTGGCCCGACGAGATCAGGACCGCCGAATTCGAAGAACTGTCGGAGACTCCGGAGATTCGGGACGAAGAGGTTCAAATGGCCAAAATGATCATTGACAATCTCACTACTGAGTTCGATCCGGCAGCCTGGACCGATTCATCACGCGAAGCCATCCAGGAGTTGGCCCGCAAGAAAGTGGAGGGCGAGGAAATCATTGCCCCCGACCAGCCCGAGCCGACCAAGGTGATCGACCTACTCGAAGCCCTCAAAGCGAGTGTCGAAGCCACCAAAGCCAAGCGAGCCGCCGGCTAGATCGGGAAACGCTTAAGTCATTGGATGTCTATGCCGTGTATGTAGGATGTATATACATCGCTGTTTCAAGGACATCATATGAACAACGCACTCATGTTCGGAAACGGAAAGGGAGGCGTCGGGAAGACCTCGCTCGCCGCCAACGTTGCCGGACTCGCCGCCAACGCCGGCTGGCGAGTCCTCACTGTAGACCTTGACCCGCAAGGCAACCTCGGCTCTGATCTCGGCTACAAACAGGATGGACTCGGGGACGAAGGTGAGGGTCTTCTCCAAGCAGTCGTTGGCGGTCGGCCGGTCAGTCCGATCACGAACGTGCGACCCCGGTTGGATGCCATTTCGGCCGGCCAGTCGACCACCGACCTCTGGGCCGTGATCAACAACCGGCGGAGCGTCGACGCGGCGGCGATCGCCGACCTCGACGTGGTGCTCGGCCCGATCTCGCAGGCCTACGACCTCGTGGTCATCGACTCTCCTCCCGCCGGGGGCGTGGCCGTCGATGCGGCACTCTCGGCTTCCCGCTGGTTGGTCATTCCGGTCAAATTCGACGACGGTTCGATCGATGGACTCGAGCTCATGGCACGCCAATTTGCCTCGGCCAAGGCGACCGTCAATCCGGCGCTTCAACTACTCGGTGTCGCCTTGTTCGATTTCTCAACGGCCGGCACTGCCATCCGTCGCGAGGTTCGCGCTCAACTCACTACCGAACTCGGCGGCGTGGCACCCGTCATCAAGTCCGTCATCCGACGCGCGGAGCGAGCCGCCTACGACATGCGGAAGAACGGTTTGCTTGCCCACGAGTATCAAGCCAAAGCCGCCGAAAGTCACGAGCGGGTTTCCATTGCGGAACGTATCCGCATGTCACGATCCGGCAACGGCGCTCCGCAATACTCCTCAGCGGCGGGAGGCCTCGCCGAGGACTACGCCAAGCTAACCACCGAGTTGCTGCTCTCACTTGGTGACCTTCATTCACGAGTGGCGCGTTGACCAGACAACGCGACTTGAGCGGATTCGGAGTGCAGTCACCCCCTTCGCCATCCAGTCGATCGGTGACCGTCCCGCGCCCCGAGGTGTTGTCCGTGCCACCTCCCCCTCGCCCCGAAGGAAACGCGAGCGGTGAGAACAGCTCGCCTCCGACCAAGCCCAAAACTGCAGCCAAACAACGAGTCACCCTGTCCTTGCCCACCCAGGTGGCCGTGCTGCTCCGCTCAACGGCTGACACCGAGCAGCGGATCTACCTCGACATCATTCAGTCGGCGTTCGTTGCGCACGCCGACGAGGTCGAAGACGATCTGATCAAGAGTCGGGATCGGCTCAGTACTACCGGAGGCCGCCGTCGGGCAGGATCGGGGCGCACCCAGGTTCCCTTGAACATCCTCAAAGAGGACCTCAAGGTTCTCGACGAGCGCGTCAAAGCCGTGAATCTCGATCGGTCGACCTACGTCGCCGAGTTGCTCGTTCGCGAACTCAAACGCTGACGGACCCCGGACCCTCAACCTCCCAAATCACGGACTCAACGGGCTCAGATCCGAAACCCTTGAAGACCGGCCCCCGCAACCGACCGGCATCGGTCCACATGCGAAACCGGACATGAGCGACAAGTTGCGGAACACAAAAGACTCCTTCGGGGATATCCGGGTCGGCGATGAAAGGATCAGGGCCAGCCATGTCATCGAGCGCCGATCGGATGTGTGTTCGATCCTCGTTTGAGAAGCCGGATCCGACCCTGCCGATGTACCGCAACCGATCGCCGACAAGCAACCCCAATAGAAGAGCCGAAAACGGCTCACCAACTTCGGAGGGGCTGTAACCGCCCACGAGGCAGCGAACGGTCGTGAGATTCAGGATCTTTCGCCAGGCTCCGCTTCTTCTGCCGGGTTCATATCCAGAGGACAGTCTCTTTGCGACCATACCTTCCAGCCCGGCTGCCTCGATGGCCGAGAACAGACTTACCCCATCGGTCGGCGTGAGATCGTTCACAGTTATCGGCGTATCTTCCGTGAACTTTGACAGGAGTTCCCTCCGCCCGAGCAACGGAAGGGTTGTTACGGAATCGCCTTCCCATTCGAGTAGGTCAAAGGCGACGAACTGAACATCCAGATACTCACGTCCAATTCGGGCAAGCTTCTCGAAGGACGGACGACCATCGTCGTCAACGGCCACAACCTCTCCATCGATGACCCCCGGGCGCAGCTGAATCCCCGCCAGCAACGGATACCTCTCCGACAGATCGTTGCCGTTCCGGCTACGTAACCGCAACCGGCGGCCGTCCGAATAAGCGAGAGCTCGCACGCCATCCCACTTGAGTTCAAACCCCCAGCGTGGATCGTCAAATGCCGCCGGCCATGGCGCGGCGAGCATCGGCTCGTAGATCACTCGGCCAATGCGGCGCGCACCAGGCGGTTCACCAGGGACCCGTCTACGTCGTCTTTGTGATTGGCCATGATGAGGCCCATTACCTTCCCTGCGTCGGCCGGGCCGACCGCGCCGGCCGCGACAATGGCTTCGTCGACGATCAGCCGAGTGGCGGACTCATCGAGTTTGGTGGGCAGCCATCGACTCAAATACTCGGACTCCGCCGCCAATTTGGCTGAGAACTCGGCGCCTCGCTCTCCGAGCCCGTCGTATTCAGCCTTGGCTTTCTGGTTCCGCTTCACGAACCCGGCTATGACTTCGACCCACATCGCATCATCTGCATCGCCCGTGGCGCCGGGTTCGGACAACCGTTTTCCCATATCTGACTTGACGCCTCGAATCGCAGCCAGGCGAGCCTGGTCCTTGTTCCGCATGGCATCCTTCAATTCGTCATTCAGCTCTTGTTCAATTGACATCTTCACCTCCGCTGATGCGCTCAAGCGCCCCAGCTATAAGTCCGGGATCATCCGTGATAATGGCGTCGACTCCCCATTCCGCCAAGATGGTAACGAGGCCGGGATCATTCATCGTCCACACCGAGATCGAAAGATCATCGGGAACCGGTCCGTTCACCAAGCTCCAGTGGGGCGCCACGATTTCGTGCCCCCTGGTACGAGCGTGGGCGATCGCATCGCCAAAGGAACCCCCCTCGTCAACGAGCAGGCCGGTGCTGACCGAAGGAAACCGGGCTTTGACCTGGTCCATCGTCACCCAATAGAAACAACTAAGGAAGTCCGATGCCCGGGCCATGTCCGCCACCCGCAGCGCCGTTTCTCCATCAGGCTCGAATCCCGGCTGAAGCGGCCAGTTCTTGATCTCTATATCCAGAGCCAGGCCAGGAACCTGCTCCATGAGATCGTCCAGGCGTATCGGATGATGCCCCCATCCGACGTCAACCGTCCGGAGATCGGCCCACCCGGTTTCGGCGACCACCAGACCACCAATCGAAGGATCGTGAGACAGGACCAATTCACCATCAGCGCTTCGACGGACGTCGAGTTCCGCCAGGGACACCACCTCGGCGGCGGCTTGAAAACCCGCCAATGTATTGTCAGGAAAGCGAGTTGGCCAACCACGGTGACCGGCCGCCCTAGGTATTTGTGAAGAAAATATCAAAATAATCCTTGTTTTCGACCCACCACATGCTTACCATTGCCTAGCTTGTGAAACAAATCACGTGCTCGTGCGAGAGACCTCCTCGTGCGGCACTGGCCGACCACCACTTGGCACTAATCTACTGAAGGAATCCCCCTGTGCTCGTAACACCCGATCCAGATACGACAATTGTCTCCGACTGGCGCGACCTTGCGCTTTGTCGCGATTCAGAACCAAACCTCTTTTTCCCCATCGGAACCACTGGCCCCGCCGTGGAGATGATCAACGACGCAAAAGTCATCTGCTCACAGTGCTCCGTCCAGGAGTCCTGCCTGCAGTATGCGCTTCAGACCAACCAGGAGGGTGGCATCTGGGGCGGATTCGCCGAAGATGAGCGGCGCCGGCTTCGGAAGCGCTGGCTCGCCGAGCGTCGCCGCCGTAACAACTAACTTCCACCTACGTTCTAAGAGAAGCGGGGTCCCAGTCGGGACCCCGCTTTCGTTGTGGACGGGCGTGTCGATTAGGCGAAGCCGACCTGGCGCTCACGTTCTGTGGTGTCAATCTCGATGTGTCCAATGTTCTCGACAGGCAGTCCGAGTTCTTTGCCCTTGATATCGGTCACCCACCAGATCTCTTTTTCATCTGCGTATAGCTTTGAGACTTCGACCTTAAAGCCGGCCAGATCCTCGATATCGATCTCGACCTCGCGAGGACTGCGGCTCATAGTGATGCGAACGCGCATCCGATACTCCTTGTTCGATGTCCCTATCGTAGCTGACCAACTGCCTCACTTTAGCGATATATAACGATATTTAGAGTTGACACCTGGTCGAGGTAGATTTACGATTGTTAACGATATGCAACGTTTGTTTGGTTGGTTCGTGTCTGAGTCGGCGCTTATCTGGTTCCTCCACCGGTCGGCCCGCCTGTTCCCGGTCGACTGGTCAGCCTTCGATGTATGGGTCCGATTCACTCCCCCGGATCAGGTCGTCATGGCTGCAGGCCGATACCTTGCGCTGGCGCTCGCCTACTGGCTCCTGCTGTCCAGCATCATCTACAGCGTCGGACTCATTTCCGATCTCCCCAATCTGGTCAGATCGGTTGAGTGGGGAACGTTGCCACTGGTGAGAAACGCCGCCCGACGAGCAGTGGCGCTCACCATGGCCACCGTAACCATTGCCCCCTCGAGCATCATGCTTTCCCCGTCCATACGTTTCAGGCACGATGCCCCGGCGGGATCCGACGTTCACGTCGATGGCGTCGACCGGAAGGCCCCCCAAGAGGACACCGACCGAAAGGCCAACGGGGCGGTCATTTCGGTCACTGACAACGGACTGATTCTCCCTCCCGGGGCGACCGTGACGGTTCCGAAGCCGACGCGGCCGTCGGTGGCCACCCCACAACTCGTCGATCGAACTCAGATACCTCCAAAGTCCACCGACCGACAAACAACCGGGATCGAACCAAACCCACCCGTCACGGAGGCTGTCGCCACCTAATACCAGGTGATCGACGGCGACAGCCTTTGGAGCATCGCTGCCCACCACCTCGCCGCATCTCATCCAGAGGCTCCGGTGTCCGATCGTGAGGTCGCCCGCTACTGGGTTCAGGTCGTCGGCCTGAACCGCGCCAGTCTGACTTCGAAGAATCCGGACATGATCTTTCCAGGAGAAGTGATCATCCTCCCTCCGGTGGACGGGTAGGCAGAATCCGTGCCAACGGCGATTCATTTCCCTCAACCGATCGACCTTGAGGAGATCGCCAACGTACCGATGCTCGACCCCCCGGCGGCGGGTGGGCACCGCATCAGACGGGTGGCGGCCGGCCTAGTCCTGGCCTTCACCGCAGGACTCGCAGGGGTATCGGTCGCCAGGGTGACGACTGACCAACAGTTATCGGCACCTGCGGCAGGAATCGCCGAAATGACCCTCCGCGACATGGTCGGTTCGACAGGGGATCGCTATGTAGCTTTTATGGGGCCGGTGTCCGCAATTCAACGGGGCGAGGTATGGGTGGTTACCCTGGCCGCCGACCTCCTCGGCTTGACCGACGGCGGCTACACACCGACTGGCATGCACTTTTTCGAGATCGAGCTCAGACAGCACGAGAGCGGGTGGCTCGTCGTCGGCGGCCCGGCCGAGGTAGCCGGTCCAGCCTCGGTCATATCCAATCCGGTCCCACTACCGGCGCCAACCGACTCGCCTTTCACAAACGCCATACATAACTACCTCGACTGGCTCCTGACGGGCGCCCCCGGAAGCTACGACGGCAAACGACCGGATCCGACCCCGTACCGGTCGGTCGAGATCACCGGAATAGCTTCGACGACCGACGAGAGCGGAACGATCAGCCGGGTACGGGTGCGTGCGATTGATCGTTTGGGACATCCCATTGACCTGGCTTATCGACTGCGTGTGATCGACGTCGGGGGCTCGTGGATCGTCGTTCCCAACTCGTAGACGGCTACAAGAGCGAGCGAGTATCAGACGTTCTCGCCGAGGAACAGCTTGGACACGGAGGATTCCATGAAGATCGCCTCAAGTGCCTCCGCCACGATCGGGGCGATCGAAAGGACCTTGATCTGTTCAAGGTGCTGGGCGTCGGCGCGCAGAGGCACTGAATTGCTGATCACAAGCTCCCGAATGGGGGCGTTTTTGATGCG
>CAJQPD010000361.1 GCA_905480085.1 uncultured Acidimicrobiia bacterium | reverse complement strand
TCCAAGCACCACGACCCGGGGCTTGTCTGCCGGCGGAACCTCATCTTCTTCCTCGTAGGTCGAATACATATACGGGGTGTGGGCTTCGAACTCCGCTGCGCACGTATCAACCGTCTTGTAGGTGGGTCGGACTCCGAACTCATGACGAAGCTCCCGCACGAAGTCCTCGTCACGACCCCACAAGTACGCCAACTGGTGATCGGAGAAGCCCGCCCGCTTCGCCTCACGAAGGATCGCAATGACCTCTGGATCCCGGGCAGCTCCCAGCAGGCCGGCCGCCTCGACCTCGTCGCGGATCTCATAAATCTCCACCATCTGATCGACGAACCACGGGTCGTAGCCCGATAGCTCCGAAACTCGCTCGACGCCAAATCCCCGACGAATAGCCTCACCAACGTAGAACACCCTTGACGGCGTTGGTATCGCCAACCGATCGGCGACCTCGTCGTCGGTCATCGTCCGATAGTCAACCTCGCGAGGGTCGGCATTCAGCCCCCGCCGACCGATCTCAAGACTGCGCAGGACTTTCTGGAGAGCTTCGGGAAACGTGCGGCCAATCGACATCGCTTCGCCAACAGATTGCATGGACGTCCCCAACGTATTCGAGGCACTTGGGAATTTGGCGAAGTCGAATCTCGGCGCTTTGACTACCACGTAGTCGAGGGCCGGCTCGAAGGCGGCCGGAGTACGTTGCGTAATGTCATTGGCGATCTCCGGGAGGGTAAAGCCGACCGCCAGCAGGGCAGCAATCTTGGCAATCGGAAAGCCGGTCGCCTTTGACGCCAGCGCCGAAGAGCGACTCACCCGGGGATTCATTTCGATGACGAGCCGCTGGCCGGTTGCCGGGTCAACGGCAAACTGCACGTTTGATCCGCCGGTCTCGACACCGATGGCCTCAAGGCACCGAATCGCCTCGTCGCGCATGTCCTGGTACTCGCGGTCGGACAGAGTCTGAATCGGAGCAACGGTGATCGAGTCACCCGTGTGCACGCCCATCGGGTCGAGGTTTTCGATTGAGCAAACGATGACCGCGTTGTTGGCCCGGTCACGCATCACCTCCAGTTCGAATTCTTTCCAACCGACCACAGACTGTTCTACGAGGATCTCACCAACCGGTGAGTACTCAAGGCCATATCCGGCCTTCTTGATGAACTCAGCCTCGTCATGGGCGATGCCGGTCCCGCCACCGCCCAGAATGTACGAAGGCCGGATCATGATGGGATACCCGATCTCCGTGGCGGCAGACATCGCCTCGGTCATCGAACGGGCGTAGACGGCCCTTGGGGTGGCGATCCCGACCTCTTCCATGGTTTTTTTGAACAGGCCCCGGTCCTCGGCCCGTTCGATGGCATCAATCCCCGCACCGATCAATTCGACGCCGTACTTTTCAAAAGCTCCTCGCGCCGCCAACTCGGTCGTCACATTCAGCGCGGTCTGGCCGCCGAGGGTCGGCAGGCAGGCGTCGGGGCGTTCCTTCTCCAGAATGGCCTCGACTACGTCGGCGGTGATCGGTTCGATATACGTCGCGTCGGCAAACTCGGGATCGGTCATGATGGTGGCGGGATTGGAATTCACGAGGATCACCCGGTACCCGTGGGAGCGCAGGACCTTGGCCGCCTGGGTGCCCGAGTAATCGAATTCACACGCCTGACCAATGACGATGGGGCCAGATCCGATGAGCAAGATCGAGGAAATGTCGGTTCGCTTCCCCATCAGATCCCCATCAGTTCAACGAAGTCATCAAAGACCCTGACGGCGTCGTGAGGGCCGGGTGCGGCCTCAGGGTGATATTGCACAGAGAAGGCGGGGACGTCCAGACACCGTAGACCTTCGAGGGTTCCGTCGTTGAGGTTCTGATGGGAGGCGACCACGGCGCCGAAATCGGACGCCATCGATCGGGGAAGCAGGTGCGGACCCGCCAACTCGCCCGGGGTCATCGACACCGGGGCCTCGGTGGTCATCGACCAGGGATCAATCGCGAACCCGTGGTTCTGGCTCGTGATCTCGACCCCGTGATCGGAAAGCCGCATCACCGGGTGGTTTCCCCCATGGTGGCCGAAAGGCAACTTGTACGTCCGACCACCGAGCGCCAACCCCAGCAGTTGATGACCAAGACAGATACCGAAGATCGGGACCTTTCCGAGCAGGGATTGAATGGTGGAGATCGGGCCGGTCAACGGTTCCGGGTCCCCGGGGCCGTTGGACAGAAAGACCCCGGCGGGACCGAGCGCCATGATCTCGTCGGCTGAAGTCCCGATCGGAACAACCGTGACGTCAAAGCCCCGAGAGGCGAGATTCGCCAGGATGTCACGTTTCAGTCCAAGATCGAGCGCCACGACACGGCCCCGCGAAGGCGTGGTCGCCTCCACCGAGTATCGGGCAACGGTCGATACGCCGGCTGCCAGGTTCTGACCGCTCATCGTGGGAGCGTTTTGGGCTGCTTCGTGCAACTCGGATTCCGTTACCCCGGCTCCCATCGCAATGGCCTGGGCGCCCTTTTCGCGGATGTGACGGGTCAATCGGCGAGTGTCCACGTCGGCGAGCGCCACCACCTCCTTGGTCGCCAGGTATTCAGCCAGGCTTCCGGTCGACCGCCAGTTGGACTCGCGTCGTGACAATGACCGAACGACCACACCAGAAGCGAACACACGGTCGGCCTGATCATCGAGCTCGGTCGTTCCGTAGTTGCCGATGTGCGATGCAGTCATCACAACCACCTGACCGGCGTATGACGGATCGGAGAAGATCTCCTGGTAGCCGGCCATGGCCGTGTTGAATACGACTTCACCGGTCGTGAGGCCGTCAACCCCGACCGACCTTCCCCTGAATACGGTTCCGTCTGCGGTGACTGCCAGTGCGTCACTCATACGGACGCCCCCTCTTGGTGCTCGAAGGTCACCTGACCCCCCAGAAGCGTCGCTCGAACCCGGCCGGTTATTTCTGTCCCGATCCAGGGTGAGTTGGCAGATTTTGAGACGAACGTCCCGGGAGTCCATGACAGATTCGGGTCAAAGACCGTGACGTCCGCTACCGATCCGACCACGAGTGGTCCGGTCTCCAATCCAAGTAGCCGACCGGGGGCAATCGACATCCGCTCAAAGAACGTCACGGCCGGGAGCCCAACTGACGTATTGACGGCCGCGGCGGCCGTCTCGAGTCCGATGACGCCACGTGGGGCTTCCTCGAAGGGGACGTCCTTTTCATGAGCTGAATGGGGAGCGTGGTCAGTGGCAACGCAATCGATCGTTCCATCTTCCAGACCGGCCCGGAGCGCAGCAACGTCGGCCTCCGTTCGCAGTGGCGGATACATCTTCGCCACCGGATTCATGGTTTCGACCAGCCGATCGGTGAACTCAAGATGATGCGGGGCAACTTCGGCCGTTACCGGAAGGCCCGCCTCTTTCGCCCGTCTGATGACATCGAGTGTCTGTCGGGCAGATACGTGCTGAACGTGATACCGACAACCGGTTAGTTCGACAAGACGGATATCGCGTTCGACGATGATCGTCTCGGCCATCGACGGCAGGCCGATCATGCCGAGACGCGACGAGACCGCACCTTCGTGCATGTGTCCCCGCCCGGCCAGGCCGGGATCCTCGGCATGCTGAGCCACGATTCCGCCGAGTTCTGCGATGTAATCCATCGCTCTGCGGAGCAAGCCTGAGTCGGCGACCGTATCCCCATCGTCGGTGAAGATGCGAACTCCGGCAGCCCAGAGGTCATCGAGGTGGGCCAGCTTGGCTCCTGCCCTGCCGAGACTGATGGTCCCCGACGGGATGACTCTTACAAGACCGGTCTCAGTTCCGCGGTCAAAGACATAGCGGGCAATTTGACCAGAATCGATCGGCGGTTCCGTGTTCGGCATGGCCACCACGGTCGTGAACCCTCCGGCGGCGGCCGCCTTGGAACCGGACGCGATGTCTTCCTTCCATTCCTGACCCGGTTCTCTGAGATGGACATGGAGGTCAACAAACCCCGGGCCAACCCAAGCACCGGAACAGTCGATCACCTGATCTTGGGCCCCTACGTCAACGGATCCGATTGCCACCACTCGTCCCGCATCGACCGCCACGTCCGCAATTCGCTGCTCGGTGCCGATGACCGTTCCGCCCTTCAGAACGATCATGACTTCTCCGATCCGCTGAGCTGGTCGAGGAGAACGGCCATACGAACCGCCACACCGTTGGCCACTTGCTTGGTAACGAGGGATCTGGGTCCGTCCGCGACGGCCGGGTCGATCTCGACGCCGCGGTTCATCGGTCCCGGGTGCAGCACCATGGTGTGTTCTGGCAGTCGATCGGCCCGACGCCGGGTAAGGCCAAACCGGTTGACATATTCGCCAATCGAGGGAAAGACGTCACCACCTCCCCGCTCCTGCTGGATACGCAACATATACACAACATCAAGGTCTTCGATGGCACCATCAAAATCACAGGTCGTTTCAACCGGCCAACCCTCCACGTCAAACGGCAACAGCGTGCGCGGAGCAATGAACCGCACCGAGGCGCCCATCGTGGCCATCGCTTGAGCCGTGGAGCGAGCCACCCGACTGTGCCGGATATCACCCACGATGGCGACCTGCAGCCCGTCTACTTTGCCGAAATGCTGTCGGACGGTCAGACAGTCGAGGAGGGCCTGGGTGGGATGCTGGTGGGCGCCATCGCCTGCGTTGATCACCGGCAGACCGGTCCATTCGGCAACCCGCCAGGGCGCCCCGGTGGATGCATGGCGGACAACAAAGAGGTCGGGGCCCATCGATCCGACGGTCAACGCCGTGTCTTTCAAGGACTCGCCTTTCGAAACCGACGATCCGGACGGGGAGAAGGTCATCGTATCGGCCGAAAGCGCCTTGGCAGCCCGCTCGAACGACATCCGGGTCCGGGTTGAGACCTCGTAGAACAGCATGCCGATCGTGCGACCTTGTAACGCTGGTACTTTGGGAACCGGACGGTCCAAGACCTCCACAAACCCATCAGCGAGATCAAGTAACCGGGAAATTTCGGCGGCCGGGAGGCCTTCAATGGTCAAGAGGCTCACCCGTGGACCGCCTGGCTTGAGACTTCAACCCGAACCGAATCAGATCCGTCAACTTCCTCGACGTCGACAACCACCTGCTCAGCCCCGGAGGTAGGCAGGTTCTTGCCGACGAAGTCGGCCCGAATCGGGAACTGCCGGTGGCCACGATCAACGAGAACCGCCAGTTGCACGGCCGCCGGTCGTCCAAAAGCGTTGACGGCGTCAAGGGCTGCTCGAATGGTTCGCCCCGTGTAAAGGACATCATCGACCAGCACGACCGTTCGGCCGGTGACATCGACTGGCACCGAACTCCCGTGCAGTGTCGGGGTGGGTCGTGACGAGATGTCATCTCGATGCATGGAGATGTCGAGCGCTCCTACGGGAGGACTCGTACCTTCGATCTCTTCGAGTACCACTGCTATACGGTGGGCAAGCGGTACACCCCGGCGCGGGATGCCAAGAAGAACGAGGTTTTCGATGCCATGGTTTCGCTCGGCTATCTCGTGAGCGATGCGGTGGATGGCTCGACCGAGATCGTCGGCGTTGATGACTTCCGGCATCTAGTTCACCCGCCAGGAAGCTGGGTGGGGCGGCAACGCCGTGACATGGTTGGGCATCTCATCTCCCTTGTCAGCCTCACAGGACTGTCGTTAAAGGTCGAAGGCGACTCTACCACGTGGCCCGCCACGGAAAACTCAGCTGCTGGGCTGGACTTCCCTGTCCGGGAGGCAACTAGATGACGATCGACAAGCCTTCGAACGCCGCCCGGAGGTTGACCCCCGACTGTCGGGCCCGTTCGACGATTCCGTCGACTCCCTCGTCGGTCCGATCAGGATCGTGACTCATGAGTATGAGCTCGCCGACCACTGCAGACCTGGCCGCATCGACTGCCATCTGCCAGGTGGAGTGACCCCACCCCCTGTGCTCGAGTTCGTATTCTTGCGGTGTGTATTGGGCGTCATGTATGAGGACGTCGACCCCGCGGGCCAATTCATCAAGCCGATCGTCAAGATGGCTCGATAGTCCCCGCTCGTAATCGGTCGCGAAGACCACAGATCGTTCGGGCCCCTGCAGGCGAAACGCCGCTACCCCTTGAGGATGCTCCAACTGTTCTGGTTGGATCTCAATACCGGCGATAGAGAATCCGTCCCCGTTCAGCGTCACGAAATGCTGAGTTGACGGTACCTCCGCCAGTGATATTGGAAACCAGGGTGGAGCCAGGATGCGATGGATTACCTCGTTGACCGCCATGCCTTCGTATGGATAGCCATAGAACGTGAACGTATTCCTCGGGTCATACAACGGCTTGAAGAATGGCAATCCGGTGATGTGATCGAGGTGATAGTGGGTAAACAGCACATGAAAGTCCCAACCTTCATCGCCGGGATCTGGCAAGCTCTTTTGAAACTGATGGATTCCGGTCCCGGCGTCAATGACGATGTGCGAACGTCCGCCCCCATCGACACTTATACAGGTGGTATGGCCGCCATACCTGTTGGTAGCAGCACCACCAACGGGCATCGACCCCCGAACCCCCCAAAAATGAAGATGACGCGACACAGCTTTCTCCCTCGGACCGAAACGCTAGTAGAAACGGGGTACGAATGCTTGGTAGTGTGCATACCGCCATGGCGCGCGAAGACATCGTTTGTTTGGGAGGCTGAGAGCTGCGACATGAAGTATGTAACCATTAGACCACCCCGTTTACGCACCCTCGAAGACACCAAAGCACGTCATGCCACCTGGACCGAGCTTTTCTACGACCTGGTCTTCGTCGTGGCGGTCGCCGCCCTTGGTGGGCGACTGCTGGCCAATACCTCCTGGGCAGGCTTTGGAGTCTTCATCGGCTTCTTTGCCCCGATCTGGTGGGCGTGGGCCTCCTACACGTTCTATGCCGATCGGTTCGACACCGACGACTTCGGCCAACGGGTTCTGGCCGTCGCCCAGATGATCACCATCGCATTGATGGCCGGTTCAATTTCAGGAAACACTGCTGACTCGTCGGTGGCCTTCGCCGCATCGTACGTTGTGACCAGACTCATCCTCGTCATCATGTACGCCAGGGCGCGTAAACATGTCCCCATCACGCGCCAACTGCTGACCGGATACCTCAAGGGGTTCAGCGCCGAGGTCGTCATCTGGACGATCTCCATCTTCACCCCAACCCCCGCTCGCTATTGGTTGTGGGCGGTTGGTCTGATCGTGTCGGTCGCCACACCGTTTGCCATGCGCAAGATCCAGTCGAAGGTACCCCTTGACGTCGAGCATCTGCCCGAACGATTCGGCCTCTTCACCATTCTGGTCCTCGGCGAGTCGATGGCGGCGACGGTGGTCGCCATCTCGGAATCGGCATGGTCGTTTGAGCTGGTGGTCAACTCGGCCCTGGCCGTGTCGATCGCGGCTGGATTGTGGTGGATGTACTTCGACAATATGGAGGGCTCGGTCGTTCGGCGGACCGGAGAACGACCGAAGGCCTGGAAACCCACCGCCTGGATCTATGCGCACATGCCGCTCGGCGCCTCCCTGGTGATTGTGGCGGTCGGGCTTGAACAGGCAGTTAGCAAGCATCTTGACCACGGGGAGTTCTGGCTCACCTCCGGAGGCATGGCAGGCGCTCTCGGGTTCATGGCTTTGATCAATTTGGCCAACGAAAAAGATGGGAAGAGAGGCGTCAACACGCTGCGCGCCATCCGCAGGCTTCTGGGGGCCGGGCTGGTTCTGGCGGCCGGCCTCATCGCCCAGTTGGTCGGGCCGCCTCACGCCACGGTGTGGCTCATTTTTCTGTTGGCAGTGGCCGTTCTCGAGGTAGCCAGCGACTTGATCATTGTCGCTCAAGCAGATTGAGTATCAGCCAGTTTCGCCAGTACCCCATTGACGAACCCGCCAGATTTTTCGGTGGAATACAACTTTGCCAGACGGACTGCCTCCGATAGCACAACCGGTGCAGGCGTCTCGGGTTCATAGACCAACTCAAACGTTGCCATCCTCAAAATGGCCCTGTCAACTGCCGGCATTCGTTCGGTTCGCCACCCCTCGGCGACCTCGTTGATCCGCTCATCGAGTTCCGGCAAGTGTTCGGTAACTCCGCGCACGAGGCGGGCCGCCTTGTCCACCAGGTCGGACGGTACCGGCTCGCCGCTGAGATCGATGGCATACAGAGCGGTGAGCGCCGCGTCGCGAGGCTCATTCACACGCGGGTCATATATTCACCGGTTCGAGTGTCAACCTTGATGACATCACCGGTTTCAATGAAGAGGGGCACGTTGACGGTTCTACCGGTTTGAACGGTGACCGGCTTGGTCGCTCCCGAAACCCGGTCGCCTTTGACACCGGGTTCGGCGAACGTAACTTCCAGTTCCACCGACGCAGGCAATTCGACGCCAATCGGGTGACCCTCGTAGATCGGCAGTACGACAACGGCTCCGTCAACGAGATACGTGCCGGCATCACCGACCTCCTCGGCCA
>CAJQPD010000360.1 GCA_905480085.1 uncultured Acidimicrobiia bacterium | reverse complement strand
GGCTTCGGTTACGTAGTAGTCGAGGAGGGCGTCACAATTCGTGAACTCTTGGAAGTAACCACCGACGAGAACAGTGCCATCGCCTTGTGGCTGACGGCCGACCGTGCCCTCGCCCGGTGTAGACGTTGTGATGCCAGTGCAGGCGGCCACGGCGATCGCCATGACTGTCAACAGTGCAAGATTGCGTTTCATCGATCGCTCCTTTGGAATACCCTGACCATGTGACGCTAAATGTCCCCCGAATGGTTCCAACTTTCTCCTTACATTCTCGATGACCGGCGCCGTCTGATATGGTCTTTCCATGCCTAGTTTTGACGTCGTTTCTGAACTCGATATGCAAGAAGTAACCAACGCGATCGATCAATCAAATCGGGAGACAACCACCCGGTTCGATTTCCGTGGCACCGACACGAGTTTCGAACTCAAAGACGACACGATTGTCGTCGAATCGGCTTCGGAAGGCCGCATGGATGCCGCCATCGACGTGCTCCAAACCAAGTTCCTCAAACGCGGCCTGTCGATCAAAGCGCTGTCCGGTGGCGACGTGAAGCCGGCTTCAGGCGGACGGGTCCGAGCGGTTTTTGAGCTCGTGTCGGGAATCCCCCAGGACGCCGCCAAGGAGCTGAACAAATCGATCAAGGATCAGAAGCTCAAAGTGCAGATCCAGATCCAGGGAGATCAACTGCGGGTGCAGGGCAAAAAGCGCGACGACCTTCAGGAGGTCATTGCCCACCTCAAGAGCCTTGATTTCCGGGTTCCGCTCCAGTTCACCAACTTCCGGGACTAGGCCCCTGCGGTTCCCACATCTCGCCCGTGCCATCGACCCGCGCTATCGGTCGAATCTCCACGCTCTGATCCTCGCCGGTTTGGCGGGGCTCGTCCTGTTCGTGGGGTCGACCGGTGATGGATTCGGGCCGGCATTCAACCTCGCCTGGCGAGCCGGGGTGGCAACGATTGGCGTCTGGGCACTGTGCCGGGAACTCGACCCTGATCACCCCAGTAGTGCCGGCCTCGCCGCCGGTCTTTCGATCCCGGCCTGGGTGGTGTTCGGGATTCCCGATCTGATTGCGGTCTTCGCCGTTGTCATTACGGCCCGGGTCCTTCTCCGGCCCACCGGTCACGCCCCCCACTTTCTCGATTACCTCATGCTCCTCGGGCTCGGGGTAGCGGCCGGTCGGACGAGTCCGGGATGGCTGTTGGGGCTCGTGCTGGCATTCGCAGTTGCCAGAGACCGCGGGCTGGAAGGCGAACCAAGCCACGGGGCGCGACTTACCGCTTTGGCGATCGCGACGGGAACGACCGCAATGGCGGTGCGCTCTTCGGAGGTAAGCAGTGGTCTCGGCGGCCTGATCCCGGTCATCGACCCGCAGGGCCCTTCTCTGGCGATCATCACCCTCGTCGTCCTCGGGTTTGTTGCAGCCGTCTTCACGCCTCCCTACGCACCGATTTCCAAAGGAGATCTATCGAAGCAACCACTGTCTGCTCGCCGACTCCAGTCAGCCCGCCGAATCACGTTGGCCGGTGCCATCATCGTCATACTCATCACCCGGCAGGCTGGCATGGTGGCGACCGCTCCCCTATGGCTCGCCTGGATCGGCATCGCCCTGGTAGCCAGGCGGATCGTGCCTTTGCCGCTCGGGCCTGACACGAGACGTCGTTAGCGCTCTTCGAGCATTCCGAGAATTTTTTGCACGGTTCTCCAGTTTCTGGCTGTCGCCGGCACTCCAATAAGACGCTCCAACTTTGGTGCCAGGAGTGACCCGGTCAACAACTCCGGCGTGTACAGGTAGACCGCCGCATCGGTGATGTAGAACCGCTCGACCGGCGATTTGACCGCCTCCATCTCCGCTTTGGCAGTCCAGCGAGGTGTGCCATCGAGGAAGTAGACATGCATTGCTTTAGGTTCGCCGGTTGGGAACGGGTTTCCGTCAGCCACGGCCCGAAAGGCTTCGTCGGACAGAACCATCACTTTGGGTCGGAAACCGGCGAAATGTTCAACGGCCTCCGCGATCGAATCTGCCCATTCACCCGTATCGGCGTCGAATACCACATTGCCCGATTGGATGTAGGTGGTGACGTTGTCGAATCCGAGGCCGGCCAGTAAACCCTTGAGCTCGGCCATAGGCAGCTTGCCGGTCCCGCCAACATTGATCCCCCGCAATAAGCCAACGTACGTCGCCATATTCCTCATCGTAACAACCAGCGCCCGAGCGGCTGAAGCCAAAATCGAAAGCCCTGCTGAGCAGATATCGTGAGCACACATCGGTCCGTCAGCCGCGCACTGAGTTTGGTATGCTCGTTTCCAGGACCAGTTAAAGGAGGCCACCATGGCCTATTCAGCAGCTTGCGCCGACACCGGTGCAGATTGCCCAGGAAGTTTCACGGTTGAAACAAAGGGCGAACTCGTCGAGCACCTCAACATTCACCTGACTGAATCTCACCCGGGCGTTGAGATGACATCGGATGAAGTAGAGCAAATCATCAAAGTCGTCTAGAACGACAGACCAGACAACCCGGCGCCCATGGCTCACACCATGGGCGCTGTCGCGTCGCGACCACTACCCGACCGAGACAATGGCTATGAGCCAAGCGACCGGTAGGTTGCGGCCAGCCGCTGGTACGTAATGACGCCTTCGGCCTGGCGAAGAATCTCGTCTTCGGTCAGTTCCCTGACGGGCTTGGCAGGGATCCCCATCGCCAGGGTCCACGCCGGGATCACTTTTCCTTCGGGCAACACAGACCCGGCCGCCAACCAGGCTCCTTCACCCAACACGGACCGGTTGAGGGCTCTGGCACCAATCCCGACAAGGCAAAAGTCACCGACCGTCGCGCCATGAATCACGTCGACAATCTCGCGCAATCGCGG
>CAJQPD010000359.1 GCA_905480085.1 uncultured Acidimicrobiia bacterium | reverse complement strand
CGGACTCGGCGGTGCCGAAGGGTTCGCGTGGGGTGCCCTACTCGGGTCGATCCTTGGCAACTTTGGCCTTCAGTTGTACGGCGCCAGACAGGTCGGCCTGCGGTGGGTGCCGGGAACGTCCTGGCGAGCGCCGGTCGTCGGCGAGTACCTGCGCCTGGCCCTACCGCTCATGCTTGGGCAATCCATCGCCGTTCTCGACGCCCAGTTCATTCCAATCTTCGGCCAGACCCTCGGCGAATCGGCCATTTCTCAGGTGTACTTCGGCCGTCGCCTCAATATGTTTCCAGTGGGCATCATCGCCCAGGCAGCAGGGGTTGCCGCCTATCCGTATCTGGCCAGGCTGGCCGAAGAGGGCAAACTTTCCGAACTCTCGGCCACCTTGACCAAAGCCCTGAGATACGCCATCTTCGCCGGGTTCGGGGCGGCAGCAGCGGTATATGCGGCCGCCGGACCAGCCGTGCGGGTTGCCTACCAGCGAGGTGATTTCACGAGCACCGACACCGCAGCCGTGGCCACTGCACTGGCCATCTACAGCCTGTCGATTCCGTTGTGGGGAGCCCACCAGGTGTATTCCCGGGCTTTCTACGCCCGACGTAAAATGTGGACCCCGGTCGTGATCGGCACGTTGTGGACCGTACTGGGCGCAGGCATCTACTGGTGGTTCGTGGCCCGGTATGGTCAATCGGGCCTGGCGGCGGCCAGTGTGACCACCATGGCGCTGTATACCCTCCACCTGGCCCTGTCGTGGTACCACCAGACCGAACTCTCCGGGGGCAGATCCGTGGCCGGTGTCACCGGTCGGTCGGCTCTGTCGGCACTGCTGGCCGGAGCGGTCGGCTCGTACGCGGTACGGATGGTTACCGGCCCGGTCGAATCGATGAGCCTCTTCGAGAGCCTGGCGGGCCTTCTGGTGGCGACGGTGGTGGCCGGCGGTCTCTACCTGGCTACGACCAGGGTGCTAGGTGGAAGCGAACTGTCTGAACTACGACTCGCCAGGCGGGCCGGGGACTGAAGCCGCCGGGGGAACGTTTGTCAGGGTTCCTGGCTGAGGACCGGCCTTAGCACCAAGGTTTCCAACCCCGGTCCGTTGCATGTCACCCCAGACTTTCTTCTTCGGATTCCAAAACAAGGCCCGCACCCGCCACCAGACCGATCGTTGACGAAACCCGAGATGCTCCCCGAGCGTGTACGTCAATAGGCGTAATGTCGATCGTCCGTCTGAGTAGTAGCCGAACCGATCGTCAAGGAAGAGGGAAGCCATCGAGTTGGCGGTGCCCAGCAGTATCGCGATCAGGATGAGCGGCACGGCCACCCCCGGGTCCAAAAAGCCGGTGAATAACGAAATCGGAATGAGAATCCATCCGGTGAATTCGAGAACTGGCGCGATGAACTCGAAGGCGATGAACGATGGCCATGCCACCATCCCGACAAATCCATGGCGCGGGTTGAAAATCATGCCCTTGTATTGCCAGATGACTTGAATGAGTCCCCGATGCCAACGAACCCGCTGCTTCCTGAGCACGTCCCAGGTGACCGGTACCTCTGTCCAGGCCACCGCATCGGCCGAATACACAATGCGATAGTCCTGCTTCTTCCTCCGAAAATGCCGGTGCAGTCGCATGGTCATCTCCATGTCCTCTCCGAGGTGGTCGTTCCGAAAACCGCCGACCTCGGTCACCGCCGCCTTGGAGAATATTCCGAAGGCGCCCGAAACGATGAGCAGAGATCCCATCCGGGACCAACCAGGTCTGGCCGACAAGAACGACCGTATGTATTCCACAACCTGGGCCATCTCAATCGCGGTTCGAGGCAGCGAGACTTTCGTCACCTTCCCGAGGCGCACCTCGCAACCGTTAAGCGGGCGAACATTGCCACCGACGGCCACGGTTCGTTCCCGATCTTCCACAAAGTGGCGAGCCGCATGGATGAGCGCCTCGGATTCGAGAACCATGTCGGCATCGGTCGCCATGAAGTACGGATACTTGGAGACGTTGATCCCGGCGTTGATGGCATCGGACTTGCCACCGCTTTCCTTGTCGACCAGTACGACGGGATGCGGCAAGCGACTCTTGTACAACCGACGTATCTTCTGCGTGGGGATGGCATTACGAAACGGAAAGTCGATCGGCGCCATATCGAAGGCTTCGATCATCCGCTGAACCGTTTCGTCCTTCGAACCGTCGTTGACGACGATGATTTCCATATTGGGATAGTGCAGCATCGCCATGGACCGGACCGTGTCGGCGATCCCGGCAGCTTCGTTGTACGCCGGGATCACGATCGAAATCGGCGGAGTCGTATCGGAGGTGATCATGTCCTGAATGCGACCGTGCCGGGTCACGAACCGGTCAGAAGCAAGGGCACGATACGACATCATTGCCACAATGAGGACTTGAATCTGCATCACGATGACGTAAAAGATGATGAAGAAGTTGAACGTCTGAACGATGGTGTGGAACATGATGTACCGTCAGGTCGCGGTTGAACCCATTCTGGTCGGTACGAGGGTCAACGCCGGGGACCTTCTCGCTCAGGCCCGCATTCTGAGGGCGTCGACATACTCGGGATTGAGGCCAGCCACCAGGAAGAACTCTGCTTTCCCGGCTTGAACCAGGGAGGAGATAAGATCCTCGGCGGCAAGCCGGTCGGTTGCTTCTACGGAACGGAGCGCTTCAACAGCCTCGCCGGCGACCCCGGACGACAGGATCACCGCGGCCGCCGCATCGCGTGCATACGGGTCGGGATGTGCCAGCGAGGAGCGGAGCGCCTCGTTTCCGCCTGGCACTTCGACAAGGGCTGCGGCAGCATTGTGCCGGACCCACCAGGACTGGTCGCTGAGCGCTCTCCGGAGCCAAGGTACGGCCTGACGATCGGTCCGTCTTCCCAGCGCCGAGGCCGCCTGGGCACGCACCTCCCACTGGCTATCTGCGAGAAGCTCGAGCAATGAGGGCACCGCTCGGGGAGTTCCGGCTCTCCCGAGCGCGGCAGCTGCCCTCATTCTCAGGCCGGCGTCGGACGAAGACAGCGCCTGAATCAGCGATCCTTCGGCCCGAATGTCCCCGATGAGTCCCAAGGTGCGAGCGATCAAAGGCCGGTAGCGACCGGTCCCTTGCAAGTAACGAGCCATCTCGGGCACCGCCTCGCGTCCGAACGAGTAGAGCGCGTCGGCTATCCGTTGGGCATGCCATTCGTCCTGCTGCTCCATGCTGGCCAGGAGACTCTTGACGGAACTCGGGTCGCCGATGTTGGCCAGCGCGGCAGCTGCCTGCACCTGGATCTCAGGAACGATGTCGTGCAGCATGAACACGAGATCGGTAACGGTGGTGGGGTCACCGATTTCGCCAAGCGCCTCGACGGCGCTCACCCGTTCATCCCGATCCCTTGACCGCAACGACTTGAGGAAACGGGCAACCAATCCCATGTCGCGGGCCGCCGCGAGCAACCGGAGTTGATCCTCTCCCTGGAGCATGCGCATATATTCGAGAACCACCGATCGAAACTCCGGATCGCCGGCGTATCGACGGAAATTTCGAGATCCAGGGTCGCCGCGGACGATGAGCTCTCCGACCAGGTCGACGAATCTGGAGCGCCGGGCGGCAATCCGGCGACGACGCGCCCCGCTCACTGCCTTGAGAAGGAACAGAGAGATGGCGGCGATGATGACCAACCCGCCGAGGCCGATGAGAACTGCCACTGCCAGATCAGCCACTCTGAGGCCGATCGCGGATTTGCACCTTCACCCTGGCAATGATCTCCCGAACCGAAAAGGGTTTCCGCACGTAGTCGGAGGCGCCTGACTCGAGTGAACGCACAATATCTTCTTCGTTCGAGACCCCCGAGACGATGATGACCGGGGTTGCCAGACCGGCCTGACGCCACCGTTGTACGACTTCCTGGCCGAGCAGTCCTGGCAAGAGATGATCAATCAGAATGACATCGAATCGTTCGGCCAATGCGCGCTCGTATGCCTCAAGACCGTCGCCGAGGGCAGTTACCGCACAGCCGGCCGATTCAAGAGCGCGCGTCAGTAGAAAGGCAACAGCCCGTTCATCGTCGACGACGAGGATCTTCGGTTTGTTCATGTGCCAATTCCACCACCGTCATCCCGGGCGATGTCGATGGATTTAGTCGCTCGTTATCTCATCTATCTGGTAGGACAAGGCCGCGTTTCCGTCAGCCGCCAAACGCTTCATTACCGGCAGCACGCCTGCTATGTGGCGCGCCGGAAATGCTGCCGGAGTAGAGGCAAGATTGC
>CAJQPD010000358.1 GCA_905480085.1 uncultured Acidimicrobiia bacterium | reverse complement strand
GCGTTGAAGGTCACGCGCCGTCATATCGTTGCCCACGGTATACCCGAGGATGACCTGACCCACGTCCTCCGCCGGTACATGGCGGGCAACCGCTCCGATGACCACGACCAACTCACCCTCATACTGGAGGTCTTTGGTGAGTTTGGGATACACAACCGGTTGGCCTGGCCCGATTACCGACGTCGACGGCTTGAGGAAAATGAGAGGTTCCTCAGGAACCGGGTTGTTGAATTCGGCGGCGTGGTCGACATAGTTCCGACCGATTGCGACCACTTTTGAGGGAAGAACCGGCGACAACAGCTGAATGTCACCAAACTTGACGAACACATCGGTGGCTTCCCAGTGAACGAGGGGTGAACCCTGATAGACCCGGATGCCCTCCGGCTCAACGGTGCCATAGGCAATGCCTTCGTTGGTTTGCATACGAACAATTTTCACGGGTAGTACTCGTCGCTTTCGTAGATCGGTTTGAGCGCGTCCTGGAAGTGTTCCATGCCGACAGATAGGAACAATCCGGAGGCCTCAAGATAGTTGGTCCCGCGGTCGTCAAAGGCGACCGCCTCCGCGAACATCTTGCGCCCCTCGATCCTTGTCATCCATGCTTCGGCCCGCAAATGCATACCGACCGGAATGGGACGCAGATAATTGACGCTCAGATTGGCCGTCACACCTGGCTTCTGGTGGGCAATCATGACGAAACTTATCAGGTCGTCAAGCACGGCCGCAGACATGCCACCGTGCACCAGACCGGGTCCGCCCTCGTGGCGCTTGTCGAAGGTCAGATCAACGACCACAAGATCACCCGCATACTGCACTTCGAGGTGCAGTCCGTCGGAATTCTCCGAGCCACACCCGAAACACGTGGGAAGGTGTTCGGTGATCAGCGAGCCCAGGATCGTTTGATCGGGCACCGGGAGAATGACGCCAGTTAGGTAGCGGTACTCGCTCACGAGGCGGCGAGTCGCGTCCGAACTCGATCCGGTGACGCAGCCATCAAGGCTGGATCGATTGACCCGACAAACGCCGCACCTTTGTTGTGTTCATGGGCTGACTTGTCCAGCCATTGATGGCGTTCCGCGACGAGGCGCTTGACGACCGCCGGTGGTACTTCATCAGGACGAAATCCCATAAGAAGCAGGCCAACCTCCACGTCATTGTTGGTGGGCGCCCTGCCGAACAACGACGCCCTTGCCCCGACGAAGGTCGCCAGAACCGCCTCGGATTCAGAACTTCGCGAGGTTCGATCCCACTCGCTCGAGCGTATGAGCTTGATCGCCCACCCGGTATCGGGACCGGGACGGCCGAACGCGCCGCCCCATCGCATCTCGTCAGGACTGGAAATCTCCCCTGGTCTGGTCGGCTTCCATCTGCGGGGAGCACCAGGCATCCCAACCGCCCGCGGGGCGTCTGAGTGATCCAATTCGATATTCGGTTCTTGGCCCATCAGACCCGGTCTAACCAGTGTTCGTATTCGGGAACTTTGCCACGCACCGCGTCAGCAAAAATCGACTGGATTTGTTTGGTTACCGGCCCCGGGCGCCCTGAACCAACCGGTCGACCGTCGACTTCCTTGACCGGCGTTACCTCGGCGGCCGTTCCACAGAGCAGGATCTCATCGCTGTAATACAACTCTGAGCGCGTCACCGAACGTTCGACGAGTTGGTGGCCGTTATCGCACAAGATTTGAATGACTGCATCACGGGTGATGCCGCCCAGGCAACCGTCTGAAACAGGCGGGGTCGCCACCACACCGTCTTTGACTACAAAAATGTTCTCGCCAGAACCTTCTGAGACAAACCCCTCCCGATTGAGAAGGATGGCTTCGTCGAATCCCGCTCGAACCGCTTCGCTCTTGGCAAGGATCGAGTTGAGATAGCCACCGGTTCCCTTGGCAGAAGGGATAAGTGAGGACGAGTCGATCCGGCGCCAGGAAGACACCGCTACCCGGATACCGTTGGTGACTCCGTCGTCCCCCAGGTAGGCACCCCATTCCCAGGCGGCCACCATGATGTGGGTCGATGCGCCGGCCGGGTTCAAGCCGATCGACCCCAGACCGAGGAAAACGAGCGGGCGGATGTATCCGCTCGCTAGTTCATTGGAAGAGATGACTTCCCTGGCGGCGTTCATGAGCTGATCTGCGTCAAGGTCGAGCGGCAATCCATAGGCTTTGCACGACATCACCAGTCGTACCATATGTTCGCGGTGCCGAAAGATCGCCGGACCAGTATCGGTGGCGTAGGCCCGGATGCCTTCGAAGGCTCCCGATCCATAGTGCAGGGCGTGGGTCAAAACGTGGACCTTGGCGTCGTCCCAGAGAACGAGTTCGCCGTCCATCCAAATGTACTTCGATGCTTCCATGGCTACTAGTTTGCCAGGTTCTCGTCGACCGGGAGCAAATAGCGACCATGCCAGTCAAGAATCGCCTCAAATCGCTCCTGTCGATGCCGCGGTTTGCCGGCTCGAGACAGTTCATGCGACTCGCCAGGGAATCGCACCATCTCGGTCTCGACCCCGCTCCGCAGGAGCATCGTAAATAGCTGTTCGGCCTGCTCGATCGGGCACCGGTAATCGTTTTCCGAGTGGATGATCAACGTCGGAACCTTTATCTCGTGCGCATTGGCAAGGGGACTCGCTTCCCACAGCTGGGCTGGATCGTCAGGAAGATTCGCCTCCAGATACATTTGGGAAAAGTACGGTCCAATATCAGAAGTACCGGCAAACGATGACCAGTTGAGAAGACCCCGCTCGACGATCGCTGACTTGAAACGCTGATCACGAGAGGTCAGCCATGCCGTCATGAAGCCGCCGTATGACCCACCCATGACACCGAGTCGGTCACGATCCAATCTCGGGTAGCGCTTGAGTGCCTCATCGAGGGCCGCCTGAATGTCAGCCATGTCGTTGACGCCCCAGCCTCCACCAACCACCGCCCGAACGTGGTCCGAACCACGACCTGACGAGCCGCGCGGATTACAGGCCACGACGCCATAACCGGCACCGACATACACCTGAAACTCATCGAAGAACCCGTAGCCGTACTGGGCGGCCGGGCCACCGTGGATGTTCAGAAGAGTCGGGACCGGCTCGGACCCGACCGGCAGGTACACCCAAACATCGACATCACCGCCACCGGCATTGACCAGGAAGTGTTCAGCGTGGACCAGCTTGGAAGCGAAATCGTCGTTGAACGAAGTCCGTCGCTTGGCCGCTCCCCCATCCGAGGTCATCAATTCACCCGGGCTGTCATAGCTTGAGTCGACAAAGGCCAGTCCGGCGACGCTGGCCGACAGCGACCCGGCCATGGAATCCGCCTCGTGGATGTCGGTGATGGCACCTTCTGGCGAGATGCTCTTGACGACTACCCGTCCTTCGTCCTCGACCAGAATGACTGCGTCGTCACCCCGAAAAGCCAACTCGGCGATGCCCCGATCGAGGTCCGGGGTCAGCGTGACCGGCCCGGCGGCATCCAGACGCCACAACTGCACCATGTCGGGCCAATCAAACAGATTTCGAATACCAAGAGCATGCAAAGATCCCGAATCCGAATAGTCGAGCGATGACCACATACCCAGATCGGCGGCCATCGTGAGTTGACCGGTCTCGATCTGACGTTCCCAAACCTGTACATCGTTGTTGGCAACCCGGTCTCCCGATCGGTCGGAGCAAAAGGCGACCTTCGTCCCGTCAGGCGAGAAGATCGCCCCGGCTTCACGGAAGGAATCGTTGTCGGAAATCTTGACCTTCTCACTCCCGTCGGCAGAAACCAGCCAGGTGGTATTGAGGGTGTTATGTAGCTGGCCAATGGTGTCGAACCGCATCGGGAGCCGTACGACCCTGGCCGGCTTTCGTTTCCGCTCGTCGTCGTCGAGGTCTTTCCACTCATCTGAGTATTCGACCGCTGACACGACCAGTCGGGCGCTATCGGGTGACCAATCAAATGAGCGGACCCCCATTGCGAACTCGGTGAGCACCTCGGCTTCGCCGCCACCAAACGGAATCACTGCCAGCTGCGGTTTGTCCGTGACTGCCGGCCCCTTGCGCAAGAAGGCGACTTTGGTTCCATCCGGGCTGAACCGGGGCGCCAGATCGGTGGGCCCCGCCGTCAGCTTACGAACGACCTCACCATCGGCCACCCAGATGAAGGCGTCGTAGCGGTCCTCATCGACATTCATCTGCTTGGACCCGAAGACGATTCGGCCGTCCGCGGCTATCGACGTTCCAGCCAGAGTTACATACGAGTTCATGTCTTCAAGCTTCAAATGATCCTCCAAATCTGACAAAACTGTAGCCTGCCCCGATGCACCGCACGATTGCCTCATGGTTCGGATCCGGCCTCCTGCTCGGCAAGCTTCGCGGCGATCACTCCGGATCCGGAACGGTTGGCTCGGTGGTCGCCCTCGGCATGACCCTGCTCATCGCCCCGTACGGTTGGCAATGGCAGGCTCTGGCGGCAGCCGTCGCCACCGGACTGTCGTTGTGGTCCTCTCGACCGTTCGCGGCCGATGGTGCCGACCCGGGCTGGATCGTGGCAGACGAGGCGGCCGGAATGTTCCTGGCTTCGATCGGCCTGAGGGTTCCTGCCGTTTTGGTCGCTTTCGTGGTTTTCCGGGTCGCCGACGCAACAAAGAAATTCCCTGGCGTCGCAGCGGCCGAGCGACTCCACGGCGCCGTGGGTATCACGGCCGACGACCTGGTCGCCGGCCTGTGGGCGCTGGCCGCCGGGTGGGCTTTGCAGCTGTGGGTCTTCTAGGCGTCAGGAAGCTGCACGAATCGCGCCGTGATAATTCCGTCCAACTTCCTCAAAGCCTCGACCTGAGCATCGGTCACCACTGAATCGGTGGCGACCCCCATCATGGCTGCCTCGCCGGTGCCCGGCATCCGCCCGACCACCATGTCGGAAATGTTGACGTTCAAATCCCCGAGGAAGGTACCGACCCGACCGATCAACCCCGGTGCGTCCTGATTTCGGACCATCAACAAGTTCCGATGCATGGGTAGTTCCAGCTCCAGGCCCTGGATTTCCACGAACACGGGTCCCTTTCGGGTGATCGTGCCCGATACCGATACCGGCTGGCCATTGAAGATCCCGGAGAGTTGAACAAGGGATACATAATCCCGTGCGTCTTTGGCCTTCTCCTCGACGATCTGAATCCCATGATCTTCAGCGATCGAAGAAGCGTTCACATAGGAAACCGTGTCGGTGGACGCTTCCGAAAGAGCCCCTTTCAAAGCCGCCAGGCGAAGGGGGGTAGCTGGAAACTCGGCAATGCGACCTTCCATGCGCAACGTGACCACCGCCGGAAGACCCTTGGCAATGCCGACGAAGACTCTCGCCAGATTCTCGACCAACGGCAAGTACGCTCTGACTTCGGGGGAGACTTCCCGACCGAGGTCGACGTTTACGGCCGACAACACAAGTTCGCCAGATAATGCGGCGGCCACCGCCGTGGCAACATCGGTACCGGCTTTATCCTGGGCTTCAACCGTCGAGGCACCAAGGTGCGGGGTAAGAACCACCTGCGGTAACTCGAACAGCGGGCTGGCCGTCAACGGTTCGACCGCAAACACGTCCAAGCCTGCCCCGGCCACGTGTCCATTCCGAACTGCCTCGGCGAGGTCCGCCTCGACGATGATCCCACCACGCGATGTGTTGACGATGCGAACACCTGGTTTCATCGACGAGAAGGCGCCGGCATCGAGCATGCTTTCCGTTTCGCGGGTCTTGGGAAGATGGACAGTGATGAAGTCTGCGACCGCGTACAGGTCTGACACGTCTTCAACAATCTGCACGCCCAGCCGGCTCGCTATGTCCGGAGACACGAACGGGTCGTACCCGATGAGATTCATGCCAAAAGCCCTGGCCCGCTCAGCGACCAGCGACCCAATACGACCCATGCCAAGAATCCCCAGCGTTTTGCCATGCAGCTCCACCCCCTGAAAACTGGTGCGATCCCACGTTCCCGATCGCAAGGCTGCATCGGCTCTCGGTACATTGCGAGCCTGGGAAAGGATCAACGCCATAGCGTGTTCAGCAGCGGAGATCGTATTGGCGGTCGGGGCGTTGACCACGAGGACACCCTGGGCCGTTGCGGCTTTCAAATCTATGTTGTCGACGCCGACGCCGGCTCGACCGACCACCGATAGTTTGGGAGCCGCCGCCAGTAATTCGGCGTCGACCTGGGTGGCAGAGCGAACCACCAATCCGTGGGCGTCGCGGAGGCGAAGCAGCAGTTCGGCCCGTTCGACACCGGCCGCGTTGTCGACGATACAGGCGCGCGCAAGAGCTTCGAGACCTGCGGCCGCGATGACTTCGGCGACGACTACCTTGGGCTTTTCCATCATCAATTGTCCTCCTCCGGCGCTTGAAATACAAAACCGGATCCTTTGCCTCCGGTCGGCCCCTGCCGCCGTGTAGATTCAGTGGTGGAGGTGTCACATGGCATGGAAGACGATCGTTGCGGCTACCGATGGATCTGAGCGGTCTATCGCTGCTACCCAGTTTGCGGCCAACCTGGCCCGAGAAAGTGGCGCCAAGCTCCATGTTGTCACGGTCGTACGACCGCCGGAAGGCTGGTGGGGCATCGAGGGCGCGCCCCCTCCCCCGCGCGCCATGTCAGAAGCGGTTGTTGACGCCCGCCAGTCGATTCTCGATGTGACCATGTCAAAGCTGGATCAGACCAATCTCGAAGTCACCACTGCCCTTGAGGTCGGTGAGCCGTCCGGGACGATCGTCAAATACTGCGAGGACGTCGGAGCGGACCTGCTCGTTCTCGGTAGACGTGGGGCGGGCTTCATCGAACGATTCGTAATGGGATCGGTTGCCGACCGGCTGGCGCACTATTCGCCATGCCCGATTCTGATCATCCCCTAACGACGGGCTGGTAGACAACTGCTCCAAAGAGCTCCTCATTGACGCGCCTCACTGCAGCTTGGCCGTCGGATCCGAGTAACCACTCGGCGAAATCAAGGCCGGCCGGCGAGGCAGATTCGATCACTGTGACCCGATAGGGGTTGGTTGGCGGATCCACCAGGTCAACCCGAACAAGGTGCCCGAGATTCTCTGCGCCAAGGAAAGCCCCGACCTCGGATAAGGTGAATGCCCCTCGCTGATCGGCGACCTGAAGGGTCAGCCCCATGCCCTGCCCGGTCGAAATGTACCAATCGCCTTCCAGTGCCTCTCCGGGCCTTGGCCACTGGTTGAGTTCGGTTTCATGCGTCCCCGATCCGTCTCCCCGAGACACAAAGCCAAAGCCACGATCGGCAATCTGCGCGAACGCTTCGGTAGTCGTGAGTCCGTTCAGGGTTTCGGCAAGAAGCGGCGGACCGACGAGCACAAACTCACTCGAAAAAACCACTTTCGAGATTCGGGGATGCTCATCGGCGAGGAAAACGGCCTCCTGTTCGGGGGCATGCGTGATGAGAACCTCGGCCGCCCCTGATTTGCCAAGATTGAGAATCTGAGCGCTCGAATCTCCCAGGATGCTCAATTGAACTCCGGGGTGAGTCGCCTCGTACTGACCGGCCACTGCCTCCATGAACCCGGTGTCGACCAGCGTCGTGCCTGCCCCAACGATCACCCGATCGGGAGAACTCCCGCAGGCGACCAGCCCGAATATCAGGGCCACGGCCAGCCCTTTCAAGACGGTACAACCCGCACGGCGGTTGCTTTCACGACAGCAGTCGCCGGCACTCCCTCTCTCAGGCCGAGGGCCTCCAACGATCCCGGCGTCAACAGGGCCACGATCGGAACCCCGGCGTCCAACACAACTTCGACAAATCGGCCGACCGGCCGCACCTCGGTAACCATCCCGCTGAAGGCGTTCCTGGCCGATCCGACCGAAGGCGGCGTACCGGCATACAGTGTGACGGTCTCGGCTCCGAACATCACTCGCACGGTGTCGCCCAGTTCGTGATCGCCAACACCCCAGATGGCACTCCCCCCTGAGGCAACCGAACACAAAGGCCCTTCAGTAGCCCGCACGATCCCATCAAGAACATTGCCAAGCCCGACCGCGGTCGCGACGGCTTCGTCAGCTGGTTGAGCAAACACTTCGTGGATCGGACCGGCCTGGTGTACTGCCCCATCGATGAGGACAACCATGTTCTGGCCGAGAATCACCGCGGCATCCTGGTCATGGGTCACGATCACCGCACTCCGATCACCGATCGCTTCGACGATCACCCTGGCCACGTTGATTCGATCCTGTGTGTCGAGGGCCGCCAATGGTTCGTCGAGCAGAACCCACGGCTCAGGTCTCGCCAGGGTACGGGCGAGGGCGAAACGTTGCCGTTCACCGCCAGACACCGCCGTCGCCTCCATGAGGTGCCCGACCCCAAGCCGATCAGCCAGGTGACGAGCCCTGGCTGCCTGTTCGGCGTTCAGACCAAGGCCAAGGTTCCAGCCGGCACTGCCACGGAAGTGGTAGACGGTCTGTGGCAAATACGTGGCATCCCACGGATTCTCGCCGATGGTGCCGGCCAGTAATCGTAGAAGCGTCGACTTACCGGCCCCGTTGGGCCCGAATACGACGGTTCTCATACCGGTTGGAATATCAACGTCGCAGTCGAGTTGGGACCCGTCGGCCGGGTAGGTGAATCTCATACCGACCTCAATCGTCCAAGGGCCACATTTACCAGCGCAACGATGATGAGAAGAACAAACCCGAGGGCGAGGGCCGAGTCGAAGTGGGCCTGTCGTGCTTGCTGCACGATCGCAGTGGTGAGGACCTGCGTTTCGCCTTCGATATTGCCACCGACGATGAGGACGGCGCCCACCTCGGAAACGACCCTCCCGAAGGCGGCGGCCACCGCCGCGATGACACCGGGAAGCGCCTCGCGAGCCGCGACGAATCCGCGCCGATAACTGGCAAGCCTCAGCGCAATCAGTTGCTCACTGGCGGCCGGGCCGAGCCCGCGAATCGCCCCGGCGGTGACTCCTGCCGCAATCGGAATCGCCAACAGCGCCTGAGCACCGACCATGGCCATCGGCGTGAATACAAGATCAAGAGAACCAAGCGGGCCGTCATTCCACAGCAGTATCAAGATCAATAGGCCGGCCAGGACCGGCGGGACACCCATCCCGGCGTTTACCAATACGTCGATGGTGTTTCGTAGTCGGTGGCGAGTGAGTGCCAACCAGGTCCCCAGCGGCACACCTACCAGAACCCCGATAACAGTGGCGATCCCGGCAACTGCCAGGGTCAGAAACAGAATCCGTCGAAGCTCTGCCCCGAATCCGAAGAGCTCCCTGACAGCGTCCGCCAGGAGACCGCCCAAGAACTCCAACGGTCAGGTACTGAACCAGAACCAGGCGGCCGCCGCCGCAATGGCCGCGTAGATCGCCAGTTTGAACACTTTCTTCACGACCCAGAAAATAACCAGACCGGTCGCGCCGATTCCGAGCAAGAGAGGTAGCCATTGATCCATGGTGTCAGGTTAGCTCCCGTGAAAGAGAGCGGGCGTCAAACGCGGCACAAGGACATCAGCCCCGGCCAATTCGTCCATACCGAACTGGCCCCTGTCTACCGCCACCACCCGCATACCTGCCGCCCTGGCTGCCGCGATTCCAACCGGGGAGTCCTCAACAGCCGTGCACACTTCGGGAGGTACCCCGAGCAGTTCGGCTGCTTTCAGAAAGAGATCAGGAGCAGGCTTCACGGAGACCACCTCGTCGCCGGCCACCGACGCCAAGAAGAAATCGGTCAGGCCAGTCGCCCGCAACGAAACGTCCAAGCGATCGCGGGCAGATGTCGAAGCCACGGCCAGCATTACACCACGCCCCGCCAGTACTTCAATGGTGTCCTTGGCATCCTCAAACGACTCCAGATGACGTTCAAACAGGGCAAACATGGCGTCGGAAATAGCTGCCTTGACAATTTCGGGAGGTGGTAGATCTGTTCGCTCGGCGAAATAGGCGTACTCGTATTCGAACGGATGACCAAGCAACTGTTGGCGATCCTCATCGCTAACCACGACATCGAAAAGGCCCATCGCAGTCGCAATGGCTTTCCACGCCAGAGACTCGGAGTCGACCAGAACCCCGTCGCAATCGAAAACGACTGGCATCTATCCGACCCGGGATCGAATAATCTCGGTCACCGCCCGCGGGTCGGCTTTACCGCCCGTGACGCGCATGACAAGACCGACGAAGAAGCCGATGAGTTTGTCCTCGCCTCCGGCCAACCGGGCGAACTGTTCTTCGTTGTCGGCGATGACTTCGTCAACCGCCTCTTCCAACGCTCCTGAATCATTGATCTGAACCAGGTCGTGGGCAGTAGCTACTTCGACTGGACCACCTTCCCCGACAAGAACATATCCGAGGACCTCTTTGGCGGCGGTTGACGACAACGAGTTTGCCGCGACCATCGCAGCCAGATCACGGAGGTGTTCGCCGGTGAGAGATGACTCCGCCACGTCCAGGGACTCCCTCCGGGACCAGGCCGTCACCTCACCGGTAAGCCAGTTGGCGGCGACGTTGCCAGGGGCACCCGACTCCACTGCGGATTCGAACAGCGCTGCCAGTGCTTCAGAACCAGCCAGCGAAGATGCCGAATCGGCATCCGCGCCGAGCGCCATATACCGGCGAACCCTGGCTGCCGGCATTTCAGGCAGAGTGGCGGCTATCTCATCACGCCATTCATCCGTGACTTCGATCGGCAGGAGATCGGGTTCCGGGAAGTACCGGTAATCCGAGCTACCTTCCTTGGAACGCATCGAGTGGGTGACACCTTCGCCTTCGTCCCAGTGACGGGTCTCTTGGTGAACGATCCCCCCCGATTCCAGGACGCCCTCCTGGCGACGAATCTCGTAATCGACGGCCCGCTCCAGGGACCGAAATGAGTTCATGTTCTTGACTTCGACTTTTGTACCGAAGGGTTCCGTTCCAACCGGTCGGATCGAGACATTGGCGTCGAATCGGATCGAACCCTCCTCGAGCTTGGCATCAGAGACGCCAAGAGCAGCAACCACAGTCCTCAAATCCTGGGCGTACGCGCGGGCCTGGGCAGCCGAACGAATGTCCGCCTCTGAGACGATCTCAACAAGCGGAACTCCCGCCCGGTTGAAATTCAGAAGCGTTTCGGTTGCTGAATGAATCCGACCGCTGTCACCAACATGGATGGACTTGCCGGTGTCCTCCTCCATGTGGGCCCGGTTGATACGAATTCGACTCGTCGCGCCGTCAACCATTACGTCAAGCCATCCGTCATGACAAACCGGTACATCAAACTGGGAAATCTGATAGTTCTTCGGCTGGTCCGAATAGAAGTAGTTCTTCCGG
>CAJQPD010000357.1 GCA_905480085.1 uncultured Acidimicrobiia bacterium | reverse complement strand
CCCACGCTTGTTCGAGGACCGCGGCTGAATACGGTCCGGTCGTAAATCCGGCGGCGTTGGTGGCTTGCCGCCGGTCGATGAGTCGGGCAACCTCACTAAGTTTGTCGCGTTGGGTGAGAACTAACTGACGATCCACCACGTCGCCATGACCTGGCACCCAGACTGACGCCGATTCCTCAAGGCCGAGGTCCCGTATCGTCGTCGGAAATCTTCGTTGCCAAGCTTGTCTCACAGGCTCATGATCGTCGACGGTACCAGTCTCTCAGCATCGGTCTTGGGCTAAAGCATTCCGTCGAGTCTGTCGATATTTGGAGAGTCAAGGGGGTTAGTCCATGACCTATCGCATCATCGTCAACGACGGAGATGACTTTGTCACCTACGTCGGCGAAGTCCTCGAATGGGGCCCCGAAGCCATCTCACTAGAGATCGACACCCGCGGCCCCGAACCAGTCAGGATCACCGTGTCCCTAGCTTGTCTAGTGGGAGCCGAAGAACTCGTCGCCTAGGATCGTTCAGGTCCACCCACGGTCGTGCAGAATCCCGGCCCAACAAATGAGCGCATGTCGGCGCAACATAGGACGGGGGATCCTATCTCGACTCGGATCCCCCGTCTCTACTGGCGTGATCTGGGTAGCGGCCTACTTCGAAGATCCTCCAACTCCAGAACCGGCACCCGAACCCGGCCGGCGACTCAACCCCTTGTCATGTCAAACAAACTCCAACTGCCACCCGTCAAGGTTTCGGGTTGTCTCTTGATGGGGTACCCCGAGATTGGCAAGACCGTACTGGAGAGCAGGGAGCCGAAGGGGGAGCGTCCTGGTTGGTTCGAGGCCAGCCCTCAGCCCGATGTTGGGGTGGGCATGGGGTTCTTCTCGCGGTCGCCGGCGATTGTGACCAAATACGGCCGGACCGGCTTTGAAACAGGAGAGACCTACGAGGTAGGTGCCTTTTCGCCCAGGTCGAGGGCCGATTCGAGCGTGCGGTGAGTGATGCTGAGATGCTCGATGGATGCCTCGATGACGGCGTCCAGGTCTCGATTTCGCAAGGCTTCGAGAATCTCGGTGTGTCCATGGGCGGCGCGCTCTCGATGCTGTTCGTCCTGATTCAGGGCCGCACTGACATACATAACCCACGGCGCCGTCAGCGTTTCAAGGATTCCCAATAATCGGGGCGCAGCAGCCTTTTCGAACAGAAGCCGGTGAAATCGATCGTTGAGGTGAACGAATTCAGATGTGGAGCTAGCTGTCCCGATTCTGTGATGCACCGACTCGATCTCGTCGATGAGTTCGTCTGTTACATGGGGCCAGGCCCGCCGAATCGCCTCAGGCTCAAGGATGGTTCGGAGTCTGAGAATCTCCTCGAGCTCACCGAATCCGAGTTCGTGGACGATCCCTCCCCGATGGGGATCCAACTTGATCAATCCCTCGGCCGCCAGATCGCGAAGAGCTTCGCGCACCGGGGTGGTGGACACTCCCATGGTCGAGGCAATGTCGGCTTGCACGAGCCGGGTGCCGCCCGTCAATTTGCCGTCGAGGATGGCCATTCGGAGGGTCGAGTACACATACTCATGCATTGTCCGGCGACCTGGAATTGGTCCTTCGAATAAGCCCGACAGATCGTTGGTCATTGTTGGTCCCATCTCCCTGTCTGTTACGACGGCTAGGTTGCCACCAGGTCGAGTTCCTCGAATTTCTTGAGGACGTTCGCTTTGGCGATTGCCACCTGTTCGTCTGAAGGATCCCGCGGGAACGGCAGATCCACCTGGATGTCATCCTTGAGCACGCCACCCTTGGCAAACACGAGAATCCGATTGGATAGTTCGACGGCTTCGCCTACGTCGTGGGTAACGAAGATGATCGTCTTACCCGTGGCTTTCCACATTTCGTGGAGTTCGCGGCGCAGCGACCTGGCCGTGATGGCGTCAAGATGGCTGAACGGTTCGTCCATGAACATGACATCTGGTTCGACCGAGAATGCCCGGGCGATGCCGACCCTCTGCTGCATACCACCAGACAGCTCCCCTGGATACTTGTTGCCCTTGTCACCGAGATGCACCATGTCCAGATACTTCTGGCACCGTTCTCTTATGGCGTCGGTGATTTCCTCCTGGACGAACAACAGGTTGTCCATCACGGTTCGCCACGGCAACAGTCGGGCGGCCTGAAAGACATAGCCAGGAAGAGCAGCGTGACCTTTGTTCGTGATGCTGACGGTTCCAGACGTCGGGGTCTCGATCTCGCTGAGAATGTTGAGCAGTGTCGACTTGCCGCAGCCCGAAGGACCGACGATCGAGACAAAAACGTCTCCCTCGATCTCGAGATTGACGTCCACGAGGGCAACGACCTTGTCTTCGCCGACGCCGAACTCCTTGTGAAGGTTCTTGATCTTGATTTCTGCCATACGCTTTCGCTCCTAGATCTGTGCCGCGGCCGTAGCGCTGGCGGCATCGTCGGGTCCGTCAAATAGGGCTTCTACGAGCTCCACGTCGGTGGCTTTGGGTCGCCACTTGAAGACGCGCTTGGAGATCTTCTCGAAAACCAACTTCTCGAGGAGTAACGCAAAGATCACGAAGAAGAAGGCATACCCGATGATGCCGTGCGCCCGGTGAGCGTCGTAATAGAACTTGATCG
>CAJQPD010000356.1 GCA_905480085.1 uncultured Acidimicrobiia bacterium | reverse complement strand
CCCCACAGCAGGGCTTCGGTCCAGGCCACCACCCAGGTGGAGACGGACACGCCAGTGAGATCATGGGCGCGGTAGACGGCAATTACAGCCGGGAGTAGCTGTAGCCCGTAGATGCTGCCCAATGCCACCCCCGCGGCGGGCCATCCGCCCAGGGTGAAGAACGGAATTGGCAGGACGGCTCCGATGACGGCCGGTACGGCCAGCGACGCGAGCATGGACGATCGGGGCCGGCCGGAAAAACGAACGAGACCCGAGCCGATAGCGGCGTAGGCAAACACCGAGATGACCCCGACCGGGATGATCGCCCAACTGCTATCTCCGGCTCCAACCCCATAGGCGATCCACCATGCGTTGATACCAAAGCTCAAACCGGCCCACATCGGAGATACTCCTTCGGCCTGGCGATGGCGGACCAGCCTGACTGCCTGAGGAATGGCCACGGCACCGCCGAGGATATTGGCCAGAGCGACCACCATGATCTCGAAGGCTGATTCCATTCCGGGAGCCTAGACCCACCCTTCGGGCCCAGACTTCAGGAGTCTGTCGCTTTTGGCCCACCATTGACGGCGAAGAGGTGGATGGGACAGGTCTTTGCCCGATCCCATCCTGTAGGTTTGGAGCCAGGAGGAGACACATGGAACGATCCGACGGACCGCTGCCGCCTGGGGCTGATGACGAAGTTCTTGCGACCATGTCCGGTACGGACGGCGACGAGCGGTATACCAGGCAGGGTCGGCTCAAGAAGAGGTACTACGAAGACGAGCTAACCCGGTTGCAGGAAGAGCTCGTCAAGCTCCAATACTGGGTTCAAGATCAGGGTCTAAAAGTGCTCATCATTTTCGAAGGTCGGGGTTCGGCGGGAAAGGGTGGCGTGATCAAACGGATTACTGAACGGACCAGCCCTCGAATCGTGAAACTGGTCGCCCTGCCAAAACCTACCGAACGCGAGCAAAGCCAATGGTACTTCCAGCGGTACGTCGAGCACCTACCGTCGGCAGGCGAGATCGTCATGTTCGATCGCAGCTGGTACAACCGGTCCAACGTCGAATGGGTGATGGACTACTGCACACCAGAACAACATCAAGAGTTCCTCCGCAGCTGCCCCGAGTTCGAGCGGATGTTGGTCCGGTCGGGTATGACGGTCCTCAAGTACTGGTTCTCGGTGAGTTGGGACGAGCAGCGGAAACGTTTCGAGTCACGTAACGAGGAACCTCTCAAACGATGGAAACTGTCTGACATCGACCTTGAGGAGCATCGCCTCTACGTAAAGTACTCGATGGCAAAAGACACGACCTTTCAATTCACGGATATCAAACAGGCGCCGTGGTTTGTGGTTCCTTCGGACGACAAACGGAGCTCGCGCTTGAACTGCATCAGCCACATTCTTGATCAGTTCCACTATGCCGACGTGCTACCTGACCCGGTCGAGCTACCGAGCAGAGAAGATATCCCGTATGTCCGTCCGCCGATGCAAGAACAGACCTTCGTCCCACAGGTGTATTGAACCGATCGCTACAGTGAAAGAGCAGAGCGGTCGGTCTGAGTTCGGTGTCGGTCACGGGAGAAGATAATGGGCAATTTTCATAAGGTCATGGTTGGCGATGCCGAGTTGATCGCGCTGCAGGACTCGTGGGTCGTCCGCCAACCTGGTGGTTTTTTCGCCGGGGTGGATCGCGATGCCTGGGAACCGTATCGCCATTGGCTGACTGCCGATGGGTTGCTTATCCAGAATTACGGAAGCTTCATCATCCGTAGCGACGGCCAGATCATGCTGGTCGATACCGGTCTGGGGGAGACAGCCGATCCTTCGGACCTTCAGCAGGCTCCTTCGTTGCTTGAGGTCATGCAAGAAGCGGGAATCTCTCCGGACGAGGTAGATCTCGTGCTCTTCACCCACCTCCATTGGGATCACACCGGGTGGAACACCATCGGCCCCGACGGCAACGTGCAGCTTACGTTTCCGAACGCTCGCTACATCGTTCAGAAGAGGGAACTGGACTATTGGTTGAGTCCTGGCGATAAACCGGCCAATCGCCCGGCATTCGATCGGGTGCTGGCGCCGGTGATCGAGGCAAAGCGTCTGGACGTGGTCGGCGACGAATACGCCGCCAACCGGGAAGTCTCGGCCGTACCAACTCCCGGTCACACGCCAGGCCATGTGTCGTTCGGCATTGTCAGTGGGGGAGAACGCGCCTACATCCTCGGCGACACGGTTCACAAGCCAGTGCAGCTTTCCGAGCCTGGCTGGTACCCGGGATTCGATCTGGATCCGATTGAATCCACCAAGAGTCGACGCATGATCCTCGACATGGCTGAACGAGAGAATGCTCTCCTGGCAGGCGGTCATTTCGCCTTTCCGAGCATGGGCTACGCCATCACCGTCGACGGGCAGCGGACGTTTCGCTACGTGACCTGACCGACGCAGTTCGGGTCGACCCTGAATCCGCTATTCGCCCTTCGTACCGTCGATGAGTTCCCGGACGATATCCATGTGCCCCAAATGGCGGGCACACTCCTGCAAGACGTCCACGAGTAGCCGACCAACCCGATTTGGGTTTCCGTACGCGATGATCGGGGTCCCCATGTCCAGTCCGGCCAGGGTTTGCCTTGATAGGGCACATTCGTCATCGAAGCGCGCTATGACGGTGGCGATGGTGTCGTCTTGAACCAATCTCCACTCGGAGTCGTGGTCGTTGCTGTCCCACAGGACAGGAAGATCAAGGCCACCGATATGGATCTGCACGTGCTGGCGGAGAACCGCCGTGAGGTGTTTGATCAATCCGAGTGGGCTCATTCTCGGCGAGGTCGGGATTGGTGTCGATGCCGCCTGAGCCTCGGTGAGGCCGGCCAATTTGTTGACCATGGTCGTCTGGACAAAGTCGAAGAAAGCCAGAACTGCATCGGGTAAGTCGAGGTCGGTTGGGGGAAACGGTCTCGGCCGGGCGAGTGAGGTCATGTTGATCAGGCTACAGACTTCCGGGGAGGCTTTATGAGCGACGCCGGGCATCGAGTATCCGCGAGGCGGCGCAGGAACTTTTTCCAAACCAGCATCCTGCGGATAGGGGTATGGTGAGGTGGTAGTCCACGACAAGAATGGAGTCTGATGCAACATTTGCGTCCATTGGAACGGTGCATCCTCAAACTGACTGCCCAAGGAGTTGAGGTTGACGAGATTGCTCGACGGGTCCGAAAGTCTCCCGAGCGGGTCGAAAAGATTATCGATTGGACGGACATCCCACGTTCCCGACCGCCGGCACGCCGATCGCCTAGTCCAATCGAGAATCGGGTCATGGCTTTGCTCGGCGAAGGTGAATCCCACGACGAGGTGGGGCGGCGCTTCGGGCGATCGGCCACGTTTGTCAGACAGGTCGAAGGATTGGGACATTATCGACGGGGGACCGAACTTCTGCGTCGCCGGCCTACCGGGGGCAACGCGTGAACCCGACAAAGCTGATGGTGTGGATCGATCAGGATCTTTGTACCGGTGATGGTATCTGCGAAGAGATCGCTCCCGACGTGTTTGAAGCTCGCGCAGATGGCCTATGGGTGGTCAAAGAAACTGCCGACCATTTCGGTGAAGCCGTGATCTTCGACGCGGGCGAAGGACCCGGGCACGGACCTGAGGGATCGCGCGGCGTCGCCAGAGTGCCTGATTCCCAAATCGAAGATGTCATTGAAGCCGCCGAAGAATGCCCCGGCGAGTGCATCATGATCGAGCCCTACGACGCCCAGATCATGGGCGATCGCGGCGTCTGAGGACACCCGACCCGGTTCGTTTCAGGCGATCGAGCGGAGGCGATCAGAGAAAGCGTTGATTACCGCGTCGGCCACCTGGAGGCCGGCCCGGTTTTGGGCGTCAGCGGTCGATGCCCCGATGTGGGGGGTGGCCACGACCCGGGGATGATCGATCAGTCGGCGATCCGTGGCGGGTTCAGTGACGAAGACGTCTAGCCCGGCGCCGGCGGATTGACCGGACTCAAGGGCGGCCAGCAGGGCTGGTTCGTTCACGATGCCACCCCGGGCAGCGTTGACGATTCGGACCCCTTGAGGCATATTCGCGATGGCGTGTGCGTCGATCAGGTTCCTGGTTTCGTCTGTCAGTGGCATGTGGACGGTGACGAAGTCGGCCTGCGATGTAGCAGCCTCGACTGACGCCACCCGGCGAATGTATGCCGGGACGGCCGTCGTGGCCGGAAGATAGGGATCGTATCCAACAATCCGCATCCCGAAGGCATTGGCTCGTTCGGCCACCAGGCGACCTACCCGGCCCAGGCCGAGGATGGCCAGCGTCTTGCCCGATAGCTCCACTCCCACAAAGGCTGCCCGGTCCCACCGGCCCTCTTGCATGCTCTGGCGGGCCTGAGGGATTTGGCGCGCCACGGCGAGAAGCAGCGCCATGGCATGTTCGGCTGCCGACACACTGTTGGCGTCGGGAGTATTCACAACGGTGATGCCGGCTCGGCGGGCGCTTTCGAGATCGACATTATCGAGTCCCACGCCGGCTCGGCCGATCACGGTCAAGCAACGTGACGCGCCGATCAGGGCGGCATCCACCGGCGTGGCGGAGCGGACGATTAGCGCGTCGGCATTGCTACAGCGTCGGATCAAGTCGCTCCGGGTTCTGCCGGCCGTGGTATCGACCTCGAATACTTCTTCGAGTCGCACGATCCCCGAAGCGGAAATGGGATCTGCCACGACGGCAAGAGGCCGTCTGACCGATGATGAGAAGGTGTGCAGCTGCTCGTTGGTCCGGGACACTCTGACCTCCTATGGTCGTGTGGCCCAGGCGAACGGCGCTATTTCAGTTTGATGCGCTCCCCAGTGGTCGTTTCCACTTCTTCATCGCCAGTCGCGCAACTGTCGCCACAATAGCGAGGTCGTGCCCCTTCGCATGGTCAATCTGAGCGGTCCTGAATCAAACGGTGATTCAGGACCGCACTCTTTTGGATTAGTCGCGCGAATGCGGGTCCAGACCGGCACGTATTAGTTGGGTGGGACGTAGGCCTCCAGGGCCTTCTTGGCAGCGGCGACGATTGCGCTCTGCTGGTCGTGATCGAACAACTCGTGAGTTTCGAGGTTGCCGATCGCACCGGTGCTGGCGACAGCAGCAACCAGGGCCGCCCCGCTCGCGCTATCCGGCAGTTCGGTGATGAGAAATCCGTCGTGTTGGCCCTGCATCCAGTAGAAGGCTTCGACCGTTCCGCCGAGCGATTCAACCAGAGCTGTAGCGGCTGCGGCACGGTCGCTCGGGTGATGAATCATGCCTTTTACGGCATCACTCGAATAGGAAAAGAAAGTGATGTACTTGGCCATGGCTATCCCTTCGTCCGGGCTGCCCTTTTGGGACGTCCTCGTCCACACTCTATTGCCAACTCAAGTTGGGTGCCGCCTGAGTCGGCATTATTTCGAGCCGCTAACTGCCGCTTTAGGCATTTTTGGAGGAGCGATTCACCGATTGAGGCACCCTTCCGCCAGTGGATTCGGACTTGATCTCTTGACTGCTGCATCTAATGCAGAATATACTGCGTAGTGTGCAGAATAGTACTCAACAAATCGTACCCATATTGCGTACAGAGACGCAACGTGAGCTGTTGGTTGAGCTCTTCTTTCGAACTGAGCGTCCGCGAACCCTCTCGGACCTTGCCAGGGCGATTGGTGTCGATCAAACCACCGTCATGCGCGAGGTCAACCGACTCCTGGAATCGGGGGTGGTTGTGGAAGAGCGGGTGGGCCGGGCCCGGACCGTGGAGATCAACGAGTCGAGTCCGTTTGCTGGACCGTTGCGTCAGCTAATGCGGGTCGTCTACCAGCCAATCGGAGACCTGTCGGACGGTCTCCATATCGTCCCGGGTGGCCGACACGGTGCGTCGCGCGCCGGCAATGGCCGACACGAGCGGCGTCCGCTTCCCTCTTCACGGCGGCGGCCATGAGTTCCTCGTCCGAAGCCATCAGGGAGATTGTCCGTCCGATAATTGGCCAACGTTTACTCTCGACTCCTGAGCCGGCGCTAGTGTCCGCAGCGATGCCATCAGAAGCCGAAATCCGCGAAGTCGTGCGGCGGGTCGTGTCTGGACTGACACCTGCTTCAACCGCCGAACCGTCGTCCCTTGTTCAATCGGCTTCTACGCCCGCGATCGCCTCGACAACGACCATCGCGATCGGGTGTGATCACGGTGGATTCTCCCTCAAAGAGCGCATTGGGTTCCGCCTCAAAGAGCAGGGTTACGAGGTCGTCGACTGCGGAACGAACAGTGCGGAGTCGGTCGATTATCCCGATTTTGCGTTGGCAGTCGCCAAACTGGTTTCGGCAGGCGAAGTTACGTGCGGCATCATCATCGATGGGGCCGGTATCGGTTCGGCCATGGTTGCAAACAAGGTACCCGGTGTTCGAGCTGCTCTCTGTTACGACCTCTCAAGCGCCCGAAATTCTCGGGAACACAACCACGCCAATGTGCTGACATTGGGCGCCGGCCTGATTGGCCCTGCTCTCGCCCTACAGATCACCGAGACCTGGCTCGAAACGCCGTGGGCGCCGGGCCGCCACGCCGATCGAGTCGACAAGATCACAGCCATTGAACGGCAATACCTCCGGAGCAACGCATGAATCAGCAAGAACTCATCGAAGCCGTGACTAAAGAAGTGATCGCAGCCCTCAACGGTGGCGATCCCTGTGCCGACTGTCATGGATCCTGTGCAGCCCACAGCCCCGACCGGGTCCGTGATGTGGTCGCCAATGGTGCCGATCGGGTCAGTTACCGGGGTCAGGGTGCCGAGGTGCCCATGGACCTTGCGAAATACATCGATCACACGCTCCTTAAGCCGGACGCGACCGCCGATGACATCGACGTCCTGTGCGCCGAGGCCCGCGAATACGGGTTCGCCTCGGTCTGCGTCAATCCGGCCTGGGTAAAACGGGCCGCTATCGCTTTGCGGGGGAGTGAGGTCAAGGTTGCGTCGGTGGTCGGATTCCCATTCGGGGCCACACTTTCCGAGATCAAGGCGATGGAAGCTCGCCGGGTACTTCGGGATGGAGCCAGGGAGATCGACATGGTTATCAACATCGGAGCGCTTAAGTCCGGTCAGTACGACGTCGTTCAGGATGATATTGCCAAAGTGTCGGATGCTTGTCATGAAGTGGGCGCTCTCAACAAGGTCATTATCGAAACCTCCCTTCTGGAGGATTCCGAAAAGGTGATGGCGTCACATCTCGCTCTGCTTGCCAAAGCTGATTACGTCAAGACCTCCACTGGCTATGCCGGAGGCGGTGCGACGGTCGGGGATGTCCTGCTTATGCGAGAAACGGTCGGTCCCAAGATGGGAATCAAAGCGTCCGGTGGCGTCCGTAGCCGGGAAGACGCCGAGGAGATGATCGCGGCGGGAGCCACCCGCATCGGCGCCTCAGCAGGAATTGCCATTGTCACAGGAGGAGCATCAAGTGAGCAATATTGAACTGAGGTCGTTTGTATTCCTCGACAGCCTGCAACCCCAACACGCCGCGTTCATCGGCACTACGGCGAGTGGCTTTCTTCCGCTCGCAAAAGAGGCTGCCTTGTATGTCGAAATCTCACCGGGAATCGAGATCAATCGCCTCACTGATATTGCGTTGAAGTCGAACGCGGTGAAGCCCGGTATGCAGATCGTCGAGCGAGTGTTCGGCCTGCTGGAGATCCATTCTCCGGAGCAGGCCGAGACCCGGGGGGCGGGTGAAGCCATCCTCGAAGCGATGGACCTCAAAGAAACCGATCGACTCAAACCAAAGATCTTATCGAGCCAGATCGTTCGCAACATCGACGACCACCAGGCCCAACTCATCAACAAAATGCGTCACGGTCAAATGATTACCCCCGGCCAGACGCTCTATGTCATGGAGTGCGTGCCGGCGGCGTATGCCGCCCTGGCCGCGAACGAAGCCGAGAAGGCCGCCAACATCAACATCCTCGAGGTCCGCGCATTCGGGGCGGCCGGCCGGGTGTACCTGGGCGGAGAGGAAGCCGACATCGAGGTTGGATGGCGGGCCGCCGTCGCCTCTCTTGAAGGGATTGAGGGGCGCGACCAGAACTGACCGAAGACCAGATCCACAAGAACGTACGTTAAGAGGAGGAAGAAATGGCAGATGCATTAGGAATGATTGAGGCTCGCAGCTTTGCGGCCATGGTGGAAGCAGCCGACGCAATGGTGAAGGCTGCCAAAGTCGAGTTCGTATCGTACGAAGAGACAGGTGGAGGCTATGTCACCGCCATTATTCGTGGCGACGTTGCTGCGGTCAAGGCGGCGGTCGAAGCGGGAATCAGAGGCGGGGAACGTGTTGGAGAGATTATCGCCAGCCATGTCATTGCCCGCCCGCACGATTCGCTCGACGCGATTCTGCCGCTTGGCCGGTCAGAGGCCGCCAAGTAGACGGGGGAATACCATGCTTCTCGCACGAGTAGCGGGAACGGTTGTTGCCAGTCGTAAGGAACCCCGTCTCGACGGAATCACCTTCCTCCTGCTGGAGCAGTTGGACCTCGATAACCAGGGCAGCGGCAGCTACGTGGTTGCCGCTGACGCGGTAGGCGCCGGGGTCGGTGAAGTGGTCATGTACGCCAGTGGGAGCTCCGCTCGCCAAACCGAATACACGTTTGAGCGACCCTGCGATGCCGTCGTGATGGCGATTGTCGATTCGTGGGAAGTGGGCGGCGATGAGCGATACACCAAGTAGGCCCAGAGGTAGGCCATGAGCCTGACCGATGAGGAAGTTCAGGCGATTATCGCCAGGGTTCACCGGCGGATGGGCGACGTGCCAATGGGTAATCGTCCCGGCGCGACGCTGGCCGCTCAGGCGGACCTGGCGGTCGACATGGACCTCGGCGATGGCATATTTGCCAGCATCGACGAGGCGGTGGCCGCCGCCAAACGTGCTCAGGTGGTGTACGCCCAAATGGGATTGAAGGCCCGCCATGACATCATTGATGGCATCCGACGCTCAATGTTCGAGCACGCCGAATCGTTGGCACGCCTTGCCCACACCGAGACCGGTCTCGGTCGGTACGAGGACAAGGTGAAGAAGAACCTCCTTGTCATCACCAAGACGCCCGGCCCCGAGGACCTTGAGCCCCAAGCCGTGACCGGTGACGGTGGCATGTCGGTCACCGAGTGGGCGCCGATGGGTCTGGTCGGAGCGATCACCCCGACGACCAACCCCACTTCGACCATCATCAACAACGGCATTTCGATTCTGTCGGGCGGGAACGCCGTCGTATTCAACGTTCACCCTGGGGCCAAACGAGTCTCCGCTGAGAATATCCGACAGATCAACCGGGCAGTGGTGGCCAACGGCGGACCGCCCAATCTTGTCACGGCCATCCCGCATCCGACGATTGACAGCGCCAAAGAACTCATGGTCCATCCCGATATCCGGGTGCTCCTCGTGACCGGTGGTCCGGCCGTCGTCCGTGAGGCGTTGCGGACCGACAAGCGAGCCGTGGCAGCTGGACCGGGAAATCCACCGGTCGTTGTCGACGAGACCGCCGATATCGAACGGGCTGGCCGGGCCATCGTGGCGGGAGCCTCGTTCGATAACAACATCATCTGTACTGATGAGAAGATTGCCATCGTGGTCGACACCGTTGCCGATCGTCTGGTCCGATCGATGGCCGACGCCGGGGCCTACATACTCAAGGCGCACGAGTTGAAACGATTGGAGCGGGTCATCTTCCGTGAGATGGGTGCTCCCAACAAGCCAGGGGTGATCAATCCGGCCTGGATCGGGAAGAACGCCGGGACGATCCTCGCCGAAATCGGCATCATCTGCTCGGTCCAGACCAAACTGTGGTCGTTGGGAACCTCGGCAACCGCCAACCGTATGTCTTGGTCCGTTTGGATGCCGATTTCGGCGAGGATCGTCCCGGCGTTCTTCCCGATCCAGGCCGGATTGATCACCCCTGGCTTGTTGGGA
>CAJQPD010000355.1 GCA_905480085.1 uncultured Acidimicrobiia bacterium | reverse complement strand
GGCCAATCTGGAGGTCAGATCGTCGAGGACCTGCTGGGTGCAGGCAGGACTGTCTATTTCTCGATCAGCAAGGCGCCCCGCCTTCCCCGCCATTATCGGGGACGTGATTTTATGGATTGGTGGGTGGACATGGGGTTTTGGGAAGTCGATGTCGACGACGTTGACGATCCTGCTGTGCTGGCCGCCACCAATCCATTGGTGTCAGGAGTCGGCCCGTTGGGGCACAGCGTCAGCTACCAACAGCTATCCAGAGATGGAGCTCGTCTGCTGGGCCGACTTCAGGACATTTCAGATGGCAAACTCATCACGGACGACAAGGTTCTCGAGTACATCCGGCACGCCGACGAATTCTCGCAAGCGTTCAAGACCAAGCTTGACGCCTTTATTGAGAGGAACGGTCTTGAATCTCCAGATTCTGAATTCGATGCGGGAGATGCGGCTCTGACAAGCGACGAGCCCATCGAATTCGCCACAGAGTTGGACCTCGAGCAAGCCGGAGTCACGACGGTTATTTGGTCGACCGGTTTCACAGCCGACTTTTCGTGGGTCGATCTGCCGATTAGCGACGATCAGGGACGGCCGGTTCACCACAGGGGCATCAGCCAGGTGCCCGGCCTCTACTTCGTCGGCTTCCCGTGGCTCTCCAAGCGAAAGTCAGGGATCGTCTACGGCATCGACGAAGACGCCAAGCGAATCGCTGACGACGTTACCGCCCGAACGGCGTGATACAGCCGAGCTGAGCGTGGTCCCCGCACCCCTGATGATCCACGAGTCCTTCGGAAGAGTTCCGCGGAATGATCAACCTGCGATGTGATCATGTGCAGAAATCAGCTGCGGACGAGAGTGATTGGTTGCTCCCCGATCCGATCGGCGGGAGTATTGTGCAATATGGCAGAATCACACGACTCACAGGGCTCTGGCCCGACCCGATCTTCGTCTGGTCTTCAAACGGCGGCACGGTGGGTCGGGCTTCTCCTGTTCCTGATTGTGGGATGGTTGTATCTCCTTAGCGGTTTGCTGGCTCCACTTTGGGCAGTTGGGATCTTGTGGGTCGTCTGGCTAATCATGCTCGTCGCCATCGCCAGGGCTTGGCGGACTCGCCCCTGGAGCGTATTGGCTGCCCCGGTCGTGGCGTACGCGATTTGGGCAGGCGTAATGCTCGCCGGCGATTTCTTTCTCGGCTGGACTGCGTAGCAACGGCGCTCAGCAGCACTCGGATCCTTCGGTCGGCGCCCATTATTGGGAGTCGCGTAACTCCCAAACGTAGCTAGCCGGTAAACGCTTCTTGTTTGCGTGCAACCAGGTGGTCAGCGACGTAGGCGGCATCGATCGGCATGCCGGTGAGTGTCTCGGACCACAAGGCATGGAGGAAAAAGAGCCCACAGAAGTAGAGGCCAGCCTGGGAGGCGACCACACCTCGCTCGTGGATGGGGAGACCGTGGTCATCGAAGATCGGGAGGTCGATCCAGTCGAACCCATGTCGGAATCCGGTACACCATACGACATTGGCTACGTCGAGCACCGTTCCGTCGGCGAGAACCGGACGTCCGTTGTCGACACCGGTGACGCGAGGTACCCGGTGTGCCCCGGCGGCAACCAGGTCGGCTGGCTTGACTCGCACGATTGGACCGCCACTGTGCTGCATCATTTTGGGTCGGGCCTTGCGCCCGATAAATGTGTTGGTATTCAGGACCTTCACCGCCGCAAAGCGCACAAGCCTGACGCCGACGTTGCGTCCCAGCCAGGGCTCGATGCGGAACGGGATGACCGGGCCGGGGGTTCCGGCGATGTACGTCTCGCGGTCGTGAGCGAGTTCGAGGCCGATGTCAGCGCCAGAATTGCCAAGCCCCACCACCAACGCTGGTCCATCGGCGAGTTGGGAAGGCCGCAGATACTGGCTCGAATGCATTTGAACGATGTCCGGGTCGAGATCGGGAGCGAAATCGGGAACGTGGGGGATCTGGTAGTTCGCCATGGCGACCACGACGTTGCGTGATCGCAGCACCCGACCACCCGCCTCGACGATATAGGTCTCGCCGTCGTGGGACACTTTGGACACCTTGGTGTTGGACCGTACCGGGAGGTCGTTCAATTCGGCGTACGCCTCAAGGTAGGCCGCGACCTCGTCCTTGGTGACGAACGCGTCGGCTTTGGAGGGGAACGGCATGCCCGGTAGCCCGTTGTAGCGGGCTGGTGTAAACAGCAGCAGCGAATCCCACCGTTTGCGCCAGGCATCGCCGACGCGTTCGTTGGCGTCGAGGATCACGAAATCGACGCCACGTTGAGCGAGGTTGTAGCCAACTGTCAAGCCGGTCTGGCCGCCTCCGATGACGATTGTGTCTGTGTATCCATTCCCTGGTCCGTCCTGGCTGTCATTCATGGTCGGTTCCTCTCGTGTTGGTTATGCCAACGTATAGGAACCGACCGTCAACCGCATCGCCAGAATCACCCATTTTCCGGCGCGGGACGTGTGGGTAGGAGTACCCATGTGAAGTCGTCTTAGGCGAGACCGTTCTTGAAGGCCCAGGCCGTCGCTGCCGAGCGTGAGGACACGCCGATCTTGGCGAAGATGTTTGAAACGTGTCGGTCGACGGTGCGTTCGCTGAGAATCAGTTCGGCCGCCATCGAACGGTTGGTGGCACCGGAAGTGAGCAGGCGGAGTACCTCGACCTCCCGATCGGTGAGCGCGGCCGGCCAACCCGACTTTGACTG
>CAJQPD010000354.1 GCA_905480085.1 uncultured Acidimicrobiia bacterium | reverse complement strand
GGTCAGATCCGGCAAGGTCAACTACTACACCCAGGCCAAGTCGGAGAAGCTTCTCGAAGTGCTCCAGACGTTCGAGTCGCGACCACTCGGTCAGTTGACTCAGCACTTCGGAACCATCCGGGTCGAAAGCCAGGTCGTCGGCTATCAGAAGAAGAAGATCGGTAGCGGGGAGACGATTTCGCATGAGTGGCTGGACTTACCGGCCTCGGTCTTCGAGACGCAAGGCGTATGGTTGGAGATCCCGGAATCGTTGGTGGGCGACATGTCGACCGATCGCCTGCTCGGGACTCTCCATGCTGCCGAACACGCCGGGATAGCCATGCTGCCGCTGTTCGCCGTGTGTGACCGCTGGGATATCGGGGGCCTGTCCACCAACTGGCACCCTGACCTTGGTGGCCCGGCCATCTTCATCTATGAGGCATATCCGGGTGGAGCGGGAATCTCACCGGTCGCTTTCGAAATCGGCGCCGACCACTGGAAGGCCACCCGGGACGCCATCAATGATTGCCCGTGCAAATCGGGATGTCCGAGCTGCATCGTGTCGCCGAAGTGTGGCAATTTCAATGAACCGTTGGACAAGAAAGGCGCCGTCGAGTTTCTCGACCGGGCATTTGGGTCCGGGTAATCGGCGCCATCACCGCCTCGTCGACCTCGAGTGTGCATACGATTGTCTATATCGAGTCTGGATGCACACTCGTTCAAGCGGGCGGTGATGATGCCGAAACGAGTGTGCTTACGAATCTCTATATCGAGTCTGGATGCACACTCGTTCAGAGGCGGCTGATGGCTTCTTCGAGATACGGGAGCAGGGTCTCGGCCCAGATCTGATGGCCGGTAGCGTTGACGTGGAACAAGTCCGGAGAAAACGTGTTTGACGTCTGCTTGAAGCGGGGGGCGGCAACCTCACGAATGGGAACCTTGATGATCCGATCTGAGGTTTCCGCTACCCGCCTATGAACATCATCCATGAGGGTCCCCCGGTATCGGGCGATGGCGTTCAGGGGCCAGGGAAGTCGGGGAATATCAGCCAGATCCCCGACTCCCGCCAGGATCACCACTTCGGCGCGGTCGAGCAGTTGCTCGACCGCTTGTGATAGCCATCGTTCGGTCTGGCGAACGCTCGTTCCGTGCAGGGCGTCGTTGCTGCCGACTGCCACAATCGCGATATCAACCTTCCCGACCAGCGGCGCCTGGGAAAGCGCCACATCCTTGGCCTGACTACCTCCGACACCAAAAGACTGGACCTCGATGTGATATCGATCGCTCAGCACGGCGGCGGCCTGCCGGATCCAGATGTCCTGGCTGTCATCCAATCCGGGTCCGGTCAACGTCGAGTCCCCGAGGGTGGCGATCTTCAGCGCAGGCAGGTTCGGATCGCCGACCGAAGCGGATGCATCGAAACCCACGAACGACGGCAGCGGGCGTTTCACTACATAGGCCAACTGACCGGCCAGCAGGGCAAAGGATCCAACAGCGAATCGGGCGGCGAGTTTGCGTACCACGACGCCAAGTTACTCCACCTGCGTCAGTAGATCGCACTGCAAGCAGGCTTCAAGCTTCCTTCAACCCGTCCCTCGTACGCCCCCAGCAGCCGCTGCCACAAACGCTGGAGGCGGGCAATCTGCCGATTCATTCGAGCGATTCCGACTTGGGAGGCCCTTCCGGTAGTGGCATCATCCCTGGGTGAACGAGATCACCCCTCATCGAGCCGCCCTTCAACGGCGGGCGCTTCGACTTGAATATTCGACCATCGCCTGGAACGTCGGCGAAGCAGTACTAACGATCACCCTCGGGACGATGGCCGGATCACTGGCCCTGATCGGCTTTGGCACCGTGTCGATTGTCGAGGTATTCGCCTCGTCAGTAGTCGTTTGGCATCTACTGCCTGGCCACGCCGAAGATCACAAGGGCCGCACTCGCCTGGCGCTTCGCTTGACGGCGATGGCCTTCTTGCTCCTCGCCGTCGGCCTCATGGTCGCCGCAGTCAGCGATCTCACCAGCGGACGCCAGGCCGGTGAGTCACCTTGGGGAATCGCCTACCTGGCCGTAACCGCATTCGTGATGTTCGGTTTGGCATGGCTAAAACGACAGACCGCATTCGGTCTCGACTCGGCACCGCTGCGCTCAGAGGCAACCCTGACGTTTCTCGACGGGGTCCTATCGACCGCCACGCTGGTGGGCCTGGCCCTCAACGCCTATGTCGGCTGGTGGTGGGCCGATCCGGCGGCGGCCATTCTCGTCGCGCTGGCGGCCTTCAACGAAGCCAGAGAAAACTGGAATGAGGCCGACGAACTCGGCTGACGTTCCGGACCCTTTTTGGCTCCCACGATCAGTCGCACGACGGAGCGGCACCAGCGTAAAGCGCCTCTACCCTGGAGTCGGGATCCACAGGATCCCCGGCCCCAAGATTAAATCCGATGGCGTTATCGAGTGAGAGTTCGTTACGAGAGACACCACAGTCGGTGAAATCAGTGATCGTCAATCGGTCTCCATAGGCCGAACGAAGATCTTCGACAGTCGCCCCAACCCCAAACCCGTCCGGAGTGGTGAACTCAAGGCCCGAGTAGCTCCATTGGAAGAGATGGATAACCCCATCATCGCGGTACCGAGACGAGTCGCTGAAGAACACATTGAGGCCTTCCTTCTCCCAATGCACCCAGACCGTTGAATCCCCGAGCCAAGCCTCACTCTGGCTTTCGTCGGACTCTCCGAGCAACCCAATCAGGGTGGCAGTTGCTTCTTGCATCTCGTCCCCGAATGCCACGACCCCAAGCCCGTCGGACCGCAGCTCAATTGTCCGTACAGTCGTACCTGCGTCCGTGGGTGTAGTTGTCTGAACGGTCGTCTGTGCAGCCGTGGGTGTCGTCGTCTGTGCAATGGTTGGTGGTTCAGGGGTCGAGGTCGTGACGAGCGGGACGCCGAGGGACGTCGACGAGGAAACGTTCGCACCGATCGTTACCGTCGACGACGCGCCTGCAGCTGACATGTCTCCCGTTGAACCCGAACAGGCAGACAGAACCAGGACCCAGACCACATCGGCGACGAACGAACGACGCATTCACCTGCACCCTTCCCGCGTCATGTTCTGCCGCGCCACGCCGGCCCGCTAGAGGCATCGGACCCATGGTCCGTCAGCGGAGGAGCGCCACCGGTTCGAACTCCGCGGTGGCCGAACGGGCGATCACTACGGCGCCCAGCAACCAGACATCAATGGGGACTCGAACCGTGACTGTAACGCGCCGGGTCTGCCAGGTTC
>CAJQPD010000353.1 GCA_905480085.1 uncultured Acidimicrobiia bacterium | reverse complement strand
CCGGGGAGCCGTCGCTGCCCATGACTTGGCGGCATCGGCCGCGGCGTCGAGCGCCTGATTGGCTTCGACCGCGTTGGCTGCCCCGACTGCCGTCAGCAAATCTTCGGTGGCCGGGTCGATGACATCGATCGAACTCGACCCATCTTGCCATTCGCCGCCAATAAACAGGCCAGTCTTGCCCTGGTCGATGAGCGTGTTGAGCATGGTCGTCATTTGCGCCTCCGCGTGGTCTTATCCTGAAGCCTAGATCAGTGGATTGCCATATGATTCCGGCCGAGCTTGAACCTACCGTTCTGGCGGGCTGGACGGGTCGGGCACGTCGATCATTACCTCGCGCAGGGGCTTTCGTGCGAGCACCGGGACCTGGGCGTCGGGAGTCGGGTAGCCGACCGGGAACAGCACGAAGGGCCGCTCGTTTTCGGGGCGGCCCAGCAGTTTCGTAAGGAACGCCATCGGTGATGGGGTGTGGGGGAGCGTGGCCAGGCCCATGTTGTGCAGAGCGGTGATGAACAACCCGCACGCCAGGCCGACGCTTTCCTTTACGTAGTAGTGGTGGTGCTTGCTGCCATCCTCTTTGATGCTGTACCGCTCCTCAAATACCACCACGAGCCAGGGGGCAGTCTCCAGGAAGCCTTTTTGCCAGTGCGTGCCGAGTCGGGCAAGGGCTTCTTGCCACTCATCATTCATGCGGCCTTCATAGTTGATCCGCTCTTCCTCCTCGGCCGCTTGGCGGATCTGTCGCTTGATGTCGGCGTCCCCAATCACGACAAACTTCCAGGGCTGCATGTGGGCGCCCGACGGAGCCGTCGCAGCGGTTTGAATGGCCATCTCAAGGAGATGGCGAGGCACCGGTTCCTCAGAGAAGGTGCGAACCGAACGTCGCTGTTCCATGAGTTCGAGGAACGCCACGCCGCGGGCCTCTTGTTCGTCGGGGTCGTATTGTTCGATCCGATGTTCTAGGAATGGGTACCTGGCGGCATCCTCAGGTCGGGGATACACGTACGGTTCGGTCATAGGTTCAGCTCAGCCGAAGTGGGGCGCGCTGTCAAGGTCCGAGCGACACGCGTTGGTCTGGTTCGGTACGGTGGTGTTCCATGAATCCGACGATTATTCCCAGGCTGGCCGATCCGACCTATGACCGTCTGGTGGCAGCCATGGACTGGCATGTCCCGGATGTGTTCAACATGGGCGCGGCCTGCGCCGACATGGCCCCGTCGGAATCTGTGGCGCTCGTCACGATTGATGAGGAAGGGCGGCGGTCGCAGGCGACGTTCGGGGAGTTGAGTCGTTGGTCTGACCAGCTAGCCGCCGCTCTGAAGGCCCGCGGAGTCGGTCGCGGCGATCGTATTGGTATCGTTGCCCCGCAGTCGCTCGAGACCGGCATATCCCACCTGGCAGTATGGAAGCTGGGTGCCATTTCGCTCCCACTTGCCTCGCTATTCGGGCCTGACGCTCTGGGATACCGCTTGAATGACGCAGGCGCCAGGCTCGCATTGGTGAGCCCCGAGAACGTCGCGAAGGTGCGAGAAGCCAGCCCCGACCTGGACTTGGCCGTGCTCGATGACCTCTTCTGGTCCGAGTTGATTGCTTGCGAAGCGATCTCCCCGGTAATCACGGGGGCCGAGGATCCTGCCTTCCTGATCTACACGTCAGGGACGACCGGGCCGCCGAAGGGAGCCCTCCATGCTCATCGCACGCTGTTCGGCCATCTACCCGCGTTCGAGCTCTATTACGAATATGCCCCCCAACCCCACGACGTCATCTGGACGCCAGCCGACTGGGCCTGGATCGGCGGACTCATGGACGTTCTCGTCCCGGCCTGGTACCACGGCATGACGGTTCTGACGGCTCCACCCGGGTTTGAACCACACCGGGCGGTAGACCTTATGGTCGAGCACGGGGTCACCTGTGCCTTCCTTCCCCCGACTGCTCTCAAGATGATGAGAGCGGCGGGCGCAGGTTCCCGAGAGCTGCAATTGCGGGCCATCTTCACGGGGGGCGAACCACTTGGCGCGGAGATGCTCCGCTGGGCGGAATCGAACCTGGGGGCGCGAGTAAACGAAGGCTACGGCCAGACCGAAGCGAACATCGTTGTCGGTAATTGCGCTTCGACCTGGCCCGTGAAGCCTGGGTCGATGGGTCGCCCGATCCCGGGCCATCAGGTCGTCGTCCTTGACGACAACGGCTCAAGAGTTGTCGGCGAGGAAGGCGAGATAGCTGTGCTTGGCCCTGATCCCGTAATGATGATTGGATACTGGAACCAGCCGCGAGCCACCATCGAGAAGTACCACGGCGATTGGCTGTTGACCGGGGATATCGGAGTCGAGGACGAAGATGGATACCTGTGGTTCGTGAGTCGCAAGGATGATGTGATTTCTTCAGGCGGATATCGAATCGGGCCAGGGGAAATCGAAGACGTACTGATGTGCCACGAGTCGGTCGCGATGTGCGCGGTGGTCGGAATACCCGACGAGATACGGGGTCAAGTCCCGGCGGCGTTTGTCGTCGTCAATCCCGGACATCGAGGTTCACCAGCCTTGGCAAGCGAACTCCAACGGCTGATCCGAACCCGCTTGGCTGCCCATGAGGTTCCAAGGGTGATCAGGTTCGTCGCCGAGCTTCCCCGGACAACGACCGGCAAGATCCTGCGTCGCGAGCTGCGAGACACTCTGGCCAAGTTGTGAGCCGACCTGCAGGGGACTATTGGCTCGAACCGTTTGCACCAGGTGAAGGTTCCTGGAAAGTGTGGTCTCGGTGATCCCCGCAGGCGTTATCATTGGTAACTGATCGAGTTCGGAACTCCCCACTCCCTCCGGACTCGAAAAGCGGAATCCCGGCTTGCCGGGGTTCCGCATTTTAAGTGGTACCGCGCCAAGTGACCGTCTTGGTGGGCTCGTGGCTTAGGGCAGATACTGCTCCACGATCGATGTGATCACGTCCCCGTCATGCGTGTACCAGACCCACCGGCCGCCCGAATACCACTTGGGCGAGCCGGAGTCGTTGTACACCGCCGCATATTCGGCTGGCGTGATCCGTTCGAGGCCCGGGTAGCCGCGATCTTCGAGAAAGCCTCCCGTGCCCTCGGTCGTGATCAGGCAAACAATCGCGTCGGAGGCGACCACCTGAGGTCGAGAGGATGAGCCAACCATCTGGATGTAGAAGCCGCCTGGCGCCTCTTGGCCGTCGACCGTCGCGGCTACCTGGGCCAACTCTCCGGTAAGGAAGCGAGCCGGGTCGATGGTCAGCTCAATGCCACCCGTCAGGTCCTGGGCCTGTTGCACCACCCCGAACCGCAGATCTCCAGGCCCCACAGCCACCAGCCCCGGAATGGTCGGGCATCCGTTTTCCGTGACCCTCGTCCATGGTTCAAGAAGCAGGTGGTGGGTGCGCTCGTTGATGGCACTGCCGTCCTCAGCGGAGTATTCCCAGACGGTCAGTGTGGCCGGAGTTTCGACGGCGACGTCGTATCCGATGCCGGTGTCGAACGCCCCCCATCCCATACCGTTGGTCGTTTCGACGATTCCCTCCCATAAGACGACTCCGTCCGCCTCCAGGCGAACCTGGAAAACGGCTTCGAAAACGGCTGCAGTACCTCGAAGCCACACCGGTCCTGATACAACTGCCCCCGACGCCGGACTTTCGACCAGGATGCCCGGCACGAGATCGATGAAGTCGTCGCGGGTCATGGGAGCGTCAATGACGAGCCCTTCACTCGAGAAGACGTCGGCCGGTTGGCCGTCGATGAGGAGACGGACAGCATCGATCCCGTTGAAGGCGGTTGCCGTGTACACCAACTGCGCAAGCCTGCTCGAAATTGAGAACGTTCCGCCGCCCGACTCGAACCCGCTCGACAGATTGATCTCGGCAGTTCCTACGCCTATTGCGGCACCGGTCTCATCGAAAGTCATACCGCTGACCGTCACGCCGAGCAGGGTGCTGGTGTTGGGGACGCTACTGCTGATCGCCGGCGTGTTCGCCGATTCAGCGTCGGTCGGTCCCGCAAGTAACGCCTTGATGGCGCCGGTGAGAGATGGAACGGGTCCGGTAAGAGTGTCCGTCTCGATCGGCATCTGCCGTTCGACTGGAATCAAGAACGGCCCCGGCCGGGTCTTTGACTCCCCGTCGTCAGCAAGGAAGTACACGGTGATTGGCAACATGTCCTGAGTCGCGATGCCGGTGGGGGCAGTGGTCACGGGGCTGCTACCTGGTGAGGTAGTCGTGGTTGGTTCAGATGGCGTTGTGACTTGGCCTCCGACCTGTACCTGGCCTGATCCACATGCTCCAACCAGAAGCAGGGTGGTGGCGGCGATTGTGGTGAACCTGGTACGCATGATGCGCTCCTCCTTGTTGGTCATTGCTCACCGTCATCATGCGACACCAACATCACGTCATCTTCACCGCCTGGTAACAGTTCTGTCACAGGTATGTCGAGTCGAAATGTCAGCCCGCCCGCGGTGCGGTGGAAGGCAACGAGATCACCGCCGAGCGATCGAGCGTGGTCCCGGGCGATTGCCAGGCCGAGGCCCGATCCGGACCCTGACCGAGAAGCGTCGGCCTGCGAGAATCTGCCAAACAACCATTCAAGGTCCCCGTCGAACCCGGGTCCTCGATCCGATATCGAGATCGTGAGCCATCCGTCCTTCACATAGCTTTCGATGTCCACTTTGCTTCCCCCGGCGTGAGAGGCTGCGTTGTTCAACAGGTTGCCGACGATCCGGTCGAGCCGCCGACGATCGGTAACAATCGGGTGTGGCGCGCAATCGAGCACCGCTCCGGGCAGCCGATCAGCAACATGGGCCTTGAGAAAGTCCCGAACGTCGAATGGTTCAGGTCGGATCGGGTCGGACGATGCATCGAGTCGAGAGATTTCGAGCAGATCGTCCACCAGTCGACGCAACCTGCCGACGTCTTGGATGAGAAGCTGCGCCACCCGCCCGAGTTCGCCCGGTAGTTCGTCGATCTGACGTCGCAGTAATTCGGCTTCGTTGACGAGACCGGTGACCGGCGTGCGCAGTTCGTGTGCGACGTCGGCAACGAACCGCCGCTGAAGTTCCTCGGAATCGCGCAATTGGGCAATGGTCGATTCGAGACTGACAGCCATCTGATTGAATGCGCCAGCCCAGTCGCCGAATTCATCGGTCGAGTTGTCGTCGAGTCGGGTGGCGAGGTCTCCGGCCGCCATCCTCCGGGCGGCGTAGGCCGCTTCGCCGACGGGTTTGAGTACCTGGCGAGCAACTCGCCTGGCGACGAGTCCTCCGATGGCGATCACGAGAAGGCCTACCAGGAGAGCCGCGTTCCGTAGGGATGCCAGGGTCGTATTAAGTTCGGCCGTCGGAACGAAGAGGTACAGATCGGGGCCAGTCGATGGCGTGCGGGCACCGGCCACGAGGTAGCCCTCGTCGGCGACTGTCGTCCACTGCCAAGCCAGGTTGCCGTCGGCCACCGGCGAGACCAGCTGAGCATCGGGAGGCGTTGAGAACCGGAACCCCGACACGAATGGTTCACCTTCCCCGAAGTCGACGTAGAGGCCCTCATCGCCGGCGAGACGGAGATCAGCGTCGAACTGCGCCGCCACGAACTCGTCGAGGGTTGGCGTGCCGTCGAGCCGGGCAGGAGCAAGTACGGCTGCAGCGAATTCGACGCGGCTGGTCGTGTCGGCGACCAGTTGGTTCCGTAAGGCGCCGGACACGACCAGCCAAACCGCCGCCGCGAGCACTGCGGCGGTCAGCCCGACCAACGTCAGGGTCGTCCCGATGAGCCGCCGACGCATCAGGTGTGACCGGCGCGATAGCCCACCCCGCGTACCGTCAAAATCAGGACCGGTTCGGCGGGGTTGTCTTCCACTTTTGCGCGCAAACGCTGGACGGCCACATCGACGAGTCGGGAGTCGCCGAGGTAGTCGTAGCCCCAGACCCGGTCCAGCAGCATGTCGCGGGTAAACACCTGTTTGGGACGGCTGGCGAGGGTAACCAGGAGTTCAAATTCAGTGTTGCTCAGCCGGATGAGCTCTTCGTCTTTGGTGACCTCATAGCCCGTCTGGTCGATCGTCAGTGGTCCCAACCGCAGTAGGTCGGCCTGGTGGGTCTCGGTTGATCGGCGCAGGACGGCCCGGAGACGAGCCACCAGGACCGGAAACTCGAATGGCTTGGTGATGTAATCGTCGGCACCGGCTTCGAGTCCGACAACAACGTCGATCGTGTCTGAGCGGGCCGTCAGCATGACAATGGGAACGGTGGCTTCCTTGCGGATGAACCGACATACTTCTAGCCCGTCGAGTTTCGGCAGCATCACATCGAGCACAATGGCATCAGGGCGCCAGTCCCGAAACAACCTCAAGCCTTCGTCGCCATCAGAAGCTTCGGCGACGGTGAAGCCCGCCTGTCGAAGCCCGATAGCGGTTGTCTCTCGAATCGATTCGTCGTCTTCGACGACAAGAATGCGAGCGTCCATCTGGTGATTATGGTCCCATGTCCGGGCTGGAATGGCGTTTTGCACCATGATGGGTTGGACCAGACCGGGGCCCGGCTAACCCAGTGACCAGAACGGGCCGGTTAGGCCGAGCGAGGCAAACATAGAAACGACGTCATCGGCGTCAGGGCGATCCCAGTTTGGGTCGAACCGCCCTGAATACCAATCATGGCCCAATTGAAGCACGGTTTGCATATCCACGATTGCCCCGACTTCTGTTCCTCGTGACCGTACCCACAGTTCGACATCGCCTTCCGACCGGAAGGCCATGATGTTGCCTCAGGTGTAGCCGATGTCGTCCCAGAACTGTCGGGCAGGCACCAGGAAGTGCACTACCCCGTCGGGAACGATGGTGCCGTCCGTTACGGTCCACTGGTTGGTCGCCCCGGTGAGCGGATCTTTTGAGGCGAACGTTCCATCTCCGAGCAACGCCAGGATGGCGATCGAGTCCCACCCGCAGTTGGCGAACCAGGTCCGGTCTGCCACGGTTGCGGTGTGGTCGGTAGGGACACCTGAGAACGGATGAGCCATCCAGATCGTGTGTGTTCCTGGCTGCAACACGATGGTATGTGTTTCGGCGAGTCTCTCAAGGGCATCCTCTACCGCTGAGGTCGAAAGAGAGAGCCGATCGGCAATCGTCGCCACGTTCGGGGCAGCGGCTTCGTCTCGGAAGTACCGGTAGATGAACGCCCGAACAGTTCTGTGCACCTGCCCAGTATGACATCAAGCCGGACTTCGGAACCTTGGATACGTGGTAGGTGGCGCGAAAGGCCGCACGCCGGAGTTGAAGTGACGAGAATGAACGACAACGAGAGGATTTTGATGAGCACAATCGTGGTTGGGTTTGTATTGACTGGCGAAGGCAAGGTGGCCCTCGATTGGGCGATCAGCGAAGCGAAGCGGAGTGACGCGCGGCTGGTGGTCATTCACTCCGCGCGGGGCGGAGATCACGACAAGGATGAAGACGTGATTGCCTACCGCGAGGCGGGGGAGCGTATCGAACAGCGGCTGCGGGACGAAGGTATTTCGAACTTTCGGCTAGCCGGCCTCGTGCTTGGAAACAAGCCGGCTGAAGATATCGTCGACGTCGCCAAATCCGAAGGCGCAGACTTGATTGTGATCGGAGTCAGGCGACGCTCGAGCCTCGGCAAGCTCATCCTGGGAAGCAACGCCCAGGCGATCATTATGGAAGCGCCGTGCCCGGTGGTGACCGTCCGCGTTAGCGACCCGGTCGCCTAGCGGCGTCTACCAAGCAATTGAACCCTTGACTCTGGCTGGGCCGGGCAAAGCCCGGCCCAGCCAGAGTTTCATTCAACCGTGACGGTTTTGGCCAGGTTGCGGGGTTTGTCGACGTCCAGCCCCCTGGCCTTGGAAATGGCATACGCAAACAGCTGAAGCGGAATCACGGCGGTCACCGGTGCGATCAGCTCAGGAGCATGCGGAACCCAGGCGACGTCGTCGGCCATCCGCTGCCCGTCGGTGTCACCCTCGGTCAGCACCATGAGCAAGGTCGCCGAGCGGGCTTTGACCTCCTCCATGTTGGACAGCGTCTTGGCATGCAGGTGACTGTTCGTTGCGACTCCGACCACCAGGACGCCCTTTTCGATAAGGGCGATCGGTCCGTGCTTCATCTCGCCGGCCGGGTAACCCTCGGCGCGAATGTAAGCGATTTCCTTGAGCTTGAGTGCCCCTTCAAGGGCGATCGGGAATGAGGCCCCTCGACCCAAGAAAAAAACGTCCTTCACGTCTTTGTACTTGCGGGCCATGGCCATAATGTCGTCGGCATGCCCAAGGAGCTGTTCCACTTGCTCGGGAAGCTCCCGGATCGACTTGGCCATGAGCTCGATTGTGGCTCCGTCAAGGGCCCCGCGAATTTGTCCCAGATACAGTCCGAGCAGCTGCATGAGCACGAGTTGGCATACGAAGGTCTTCGTCGACGCCACTCCGATTTCGGGACCCGCCCTGGTGTACAGCACAGAGTCGGCGACTCTTGCCATGGATGAGTCCACGACATTGGTGGTCGCCACGATGTAGGCACCCTGGGCCTGGGCGTACTCAAGGGCGGCCAACGTGTCGGCGGTCTCGCCAGATTGGCTCATACCGATGACCATTGTGCGTTCGTCGAGAACCGGATCCCGGTACCGGAATTCGGAGGCAATGTCGATCTCGACCGGGAGCCGGGTCCAATGTTCGATCGCATACTTGGCCATCAAGCCGGCGTGGTACGAGGTACCGCAGGCAACGACGAAGACTTTGTCGATGGCGCGAGCCTCGCGTGAAGTCAGTTCGAGTTCCGGGAGGTGGATTCGATGGTGGTCATCGATCCGGCCCGCCAGTGTGTCCCTGAGTGCCTTTGGCTGCTCGTAGATTTCCTTCAGCATGAAGTCGTCGTATCCGCCTCGTTCGGCGGACTCGAGATCCCACTCGATATCCCTGACGATCGGTTCGACCGGATTCCCGGCCAGATCGGTAATGGAAATACCGGAAGCTGTGAGGGAGACGACGTTGTCGTCGCCGACGATGGCGATTCGCCTGGTGTGCTCCAGAATCGCCGGAATATCAGATGCCAGGAAGTTCTCGTCTTCGCCTAGCCCGATGACCAACGGGCTACCGCGGCGGGCGGCAACCACCAGTTCGGGGTCCGAGGCTCTGACCACGCCGATTGCCAGGGCACCTTCGGCTTTCTCCATGATGTTGCGAACGATCATTTCGAGCGGTTGATCTCCCATCCGTTCGACCATGTGAGCGAGAACTTCGGTGTCCGTATCGGATGTGAACGTGTGTCCCTGCGCGATTAGCTCGTCGCGCAGTTGGACGTAGTTCTCGATGATCCCGTTGTGAACGACCGCCACGTTGGATGAACAATCCCGATGGGGATGAGCATTCTTGGTGACCGGAGCCCCGTGAGTAGCCCATCGGGTGTGGCCGATTCCGACCGAACCCGCATACGACCCTTCTTCGCTCTTGATCGCCGATACAAGATCGGCGATGCGGCCGGCGGTTCGGGTGACGCCAATGGCGCCATCTCCCATGATGGCGATGCCGGCGGAGTCGTAGCCTCGATACTCGAGGCGAGCTAATCCGTTTACCAGTACTGATTGAGCCGGCCTTGAGCCGACGTAACCAACTATTCCGCACATGTGCAGAGTCTCCTTGGGTGCGGATCAAGCGAAAGAACGGGACTTTGGGTCCCTTCACGTCGCGGTGAGATTTGTCCCCGGCGTTGCCGTCGGGTTTTGTCCACCAGCGTTACGACCGTGAACAGCCGGGAGAACATCCGCCGACGCGACCGGGGTCGCTTTCGATGATTCTCCTCCTCGTCACCCCTACACGGGGTCAGGCGCTTCAAGTTGTAGCTTGATCTCAGTTGTGACTTGCAGTCTACATCGGCTGCGGTATGAAACGCTTGAGTCGACAGCCTGATTGGAGAAGCTATGGAACGGCGGTCGGTGACACATCGGCGTCGAGTCGGTTGATTCGTTCCATTGTGCGTTTCCATGAGCCGAGGAGTTGACTCCTCAGCGACGAGGAGATTCCTCCGGCATTGAGCGTTTCGGCGACGGGGAGGATCTTGTACGAGCCAGCCTGAACCCAGGTGGGTGTGAACGTGACCTTGCGAGGCATCCAATCCCCCTGGCGCAGAGCCATCTCAACGGTGACGAGAACTCCGTCGGTGGTTTGGGCGCTCCACAGTTGGTTCGACAGCGAGTTTCCGAGTCCGTAGACGACGTATTCGGAACCGTACTGACCAATCGGTTGGACCACATGGGCGTGGTGCCCAACGACGAGGTCGACGGCGCCGGCGTTCGTTAGGAGCTTGCCGATGCGGGTCTGGTTGGCGGTTGGATCCACCTGGTATTCGGTGCCCCAGTGCAGACTTACGAGGACGACATCAGCGCCCTCTGCCTTGGCTCGCTCGGCGTCCGCGATGATTACGGCAGGGTCGATAAGGTTCACCAGCCATGGTTTGTCAGCCGGTACCTTTAGGCCGTTGAGCCATTCGGCGTACGACAGGTGGGCGACCGTGACATTGCCTACCTCATACATTTGGGCCGCAAGACGATCGGCCGGGTCGTACGCCATGCCGTCGTAGCCGAGTCCGCGCGATGTCATCACGTCAAGGGTGTTGAACACGCCAGTGACACCCTTGTCGTATGAGTGGTTTGAAGCGACAGAGCACCCTTCGTAGCCGGCCGCCGCGATGGCATCGGCGATCTCGGCGGGACCCTGAAACGCCGGATAGCCGGAGAGGTTGATCGAGTCGGGGTGGAGCGGCACTTCGAGGTGACACAGCGCCAGGTCGGCGGCACTGATGATCGGTTTAATGGCAGCAAACATTGGCTCAAAGTCATACTTCTTCCCCGTGCTGTCGCCATAGTTGGCGGCCGCAGAGTCGACAGGTAGATGCAAGAGAATGTCGCCAGTGAACGTGACCGTGAAGCTGGGCCGTTGAGCGGCCGGTAACGGAGAAAGGTGTAGGGCCCTGGCGAGAAAAGAGGCCATCTGATCGCGTCTGACGGGGGCGAATGGGCAGAAGTGGTC
>CAJQPD010000352.1 GCA_905480085.1 uncultured Acidimicrobiia bacterium | reverse complement strand
GGTGTTTTGGCCGACCATCCACCTGGGACGGGTTACCCGGTACAGCGTCCGGATCCAGGCTGAGGGATCGGCATGAAACGTGACAACTTTGTGCGCCGCGGGTACCGACATAGCCGCCCACGAAACGATTGGCATCAGGGGTTCGTGCACATGAATGACGTCGAATCCTCGCAATGCTGATCGCACTGCCTTCCAGGTTCCAGGGCCAAGTGAAATCGGCGCCACCGAACCGTTCGCCCGCACCCGGCTGACCCCGCCGACTCCCGTACCGTCAGTCCGTGGCCCAATTACCGAAACATCCACCCCGCGAGCTCGCAGGTGCTCGGCCAATCCAAGCACCTGATCCTGCACACCGCCGGGAAGGTCAAGGGCATATGGTGACACGATCGCCAAACGGGTCATCAGGTGAGCGCCGCCACTACCGGGAAACGAGTCGATCGGACGGCCAATTCGGTTGCATCATGTGCCATTGTGCGGGGTCCAGACGAACGACCTCCTCAAGGGCACAAGCCACCTTGGCCGTGATGGATGCGACATCGTCATCAGGCCCGACATCGATCGGATCCAACATCGTCACCCGGTGCCCGCGACCTTTCTGGAAAAAAGATCCAACCGGCACGATCGGCGCGCCAGTTTCCAGGGCGAGCCGGGCCGGCCCGACCGGGAGGCGGGTGTCTTCACCAAAAAAGGAAACGATCACTCCCCTCCCCGAGAGGTTCCGATCGGCCAACAAGGCCACGGCCGCATTGCGCCTCAAACCCTCGGCACAGACCTCGAACACCTTCTCACGGCCGGTCGCCAGGACAACGTCGATTCCCAACGCCTTTCGGAGTCCGACAAACCAGTTGACAATTCGATCATCTTCAAGTTTTTCGGCCACTGCCAACAATTCGGCCCCCTCGGCGGCTGCCACAGTGCCGGCTACTTCCCAGTTACCAACGTGGGGAAGCGCAAAGATCACGCCCTTCCCGGCCGCCAGGGCCGCCCGAAAGTGCTCGATCCCCCGCACCTCGATATGGCGGTGAATCGCCTTGACGCGGCGAGGTCGAATCCAGAACGTCTCGGCCCAATACCGACCATATGACGTAAACAAGGCCCGGGCCGTCCGGATCGTCTGAGGGCTCGGAACGTCGGGGTTCTCGCCGAGCACTCGGGCCATCGCCCGGGTGGCGTTGTGCTTTCGCTTCCCTGCCCAGAGCCAGGCAACATACCCCACGGTTTCGCCCAGTCGACGCATGGCCCATTCAGGAAGGACCCCCAGCAGAGCCGAGGCCACCCGGAACCCCGAATAGTTCATGGAGATCCGTGTTCGAGCTGCCGCCAGCTTATGTAGAAACGCTGCAACACGGTAAGCCAGGTCAGGACGGCCATCGCCCACAGCATGATCTCGACATACTCGATGAAGAGCAGCCCGAAGGTCATGAGAATGACTCGCTCAGCCCGCCCCATGATCCCGCCGCGCCCATCAGCACCGAGGCTTTCTGCTTTCCCGCGAACATAGGAAACCAGCAGAGAGGCCCCCAGACTGAGAACGCAGAGCAAACTGAGACGATCTGAGTCCGATAGGGCAAATGCCAATCCTGCCCACATACCGGTCTCACCGATTCGGTCCGCCACCGAATCCAACAGCGCTCCCGACCGCGACGCCGAGCCTCTGGCTCTGGCCACCGATCCATCGAGTCCGTCAAGGGCCGAGCCCAGGGCGGCCACGAGAGCCCCGGCGATGAAGTGTTCGCGAGCGACCAGAACCGCCCCGCTGAGTGTGACGGCCAACCCGATCAGCGTTAGCCATGTCGGAGTAACACCGATCCGAGCGAGGGCGCGCCCGACTGGATTGACCAGCCGATCAACTCTCTTGCGGACTCGCAGCTCAATCATGTCGTTCGACTCCAGGACAAATTCTGTGCGTTGACCCTCGTTTTGAGGACTTATTGTCCGAGTAGGCTACACATCCGACAACCACCATTCGGGAAGGATGACATGAACGACGCATCACTCACCATCGGAGACAAGACACTGAGCCTTCCGGTGATAGTCGGCTCCGAGGGTGAAATCGCCATCGACATCAGCAGTTTACGTAAGGAAACCGGAGTTACGACGTTCGATCGGGGCTTCGGAAACACTGCTGAGACCACGTCGGCAATCACGTTCATCAATGGTGAAGAAGGAATCCTGCGCTATCGCGGATATCCGATCGAGCAACTGGCTACCAACGCCGATTTCCTTGAAGTCGCCTGGCTCCTGTCCAATGGTGAGCTTCCGTCCCGGACCGAATTGGAGACGTTCACCGAGGAGATAACCTCGCACTCTCTGGTGCGAGAAGATATGAAGCACCTCTTTGAGGCCTTCCCGCACGCGGCACACCCGATGCAAATCCTGGCGTCGGAAGTCTCTGCGATGGCATCGTATTACCCGGACGCACTCGATCCGAGTGACACAGAGGCGGTACGGATTTCGACCACCCGATTGATCTCGAAAGTCATCACGATGGCGGCGTGGTCATACAAGTACCGGGTTCATCAGCCATACGTCTACCCGCGCAATGACCTCGACTACTCAAGCCGGTTCCTCCACATGATGTTCTCGGTTCCCGCCGAGGAGTACGAACCCGATCCCGTGATATCGAATGCGCTGAACACCCTTTTCATCCTCCACGCCGACCATGAGCAGAACTGCTCGGCCTCGACCGTGCGAATCGTCGGTTCCGGTCAAGCCAATCTGTTCTCAAGCGTGGCGGCCGGCATTCACGCCCTCTCGGGGCCGCTCCACGGCGGCGCAAACCAGTCCGTCGTTGAAATGCTCTCCGAGATGGTCGAGCAACCTGGTGATGTCAGTCATTGGGTCGACCGGGCCAAGGACAAAGACGATCCGTTCCGTCTAATGGGTTTTGGCCACCGCGTGTATCGAAATTTCGACCCACGGGCCCGCATCATCAAACAGGTCGCCCAGGATGTGCTCGACATGCTCGGTTTGGACGACCCGCTGCTCGACATGGCCATGGAGCTCGAATCGATCGTGAGCGAAGACGACTACTTCGTGAGCCGGAAGCTCTATCCGAACGTCGACTTCTACTCAGGAGTCATCTACCGGGCCATGGGCTTTCCGACCGACATGTTCACGGTTCTATTCGCCATCGGGCGGATGCCGGGCTGGATCGCTCAGTGGAAGGAAATGCATGGCGATGACACGACCCGCATCGGCCGTCCTCGCCAGATCTACACCGGTCCAACGGAACGTGACTACCCCGGAATCGAAGGCTCGGATAGCGCCTCCACATAGATTTCTCTGGCCAGGTCACCTGTCTGAGCATCAATCTGAACGAGCGCCCGCTGCGAAGGCGGTGAGGCCGCGTCGTAGACGAGCACGTTCCAAACTGGTTTGGCAAAGATGCCTTCGAACCTGAGGGCTGCCGAAGCATGTCCGACGGGTGCATCAACCTGGCGGGCAGCAATCGCCAGCGCCTCGGAATCGGACACCAACAACGGGTGGGACGACTTGAAGTGATGAACCGCAAGAATGGTCAGCCCGCCGGCCAGGATCCACATCCCGTTCGGTAGACCAGAGATGGCTCCCAGGGCAGCCGTCAACGCGCCGGCCGCAAAAATGAACGCGGCATTTCGGCGCCGCGCCGGCGAAGCGAACTGGTAGGGACCGCTGATATTGGCGTTGAGATCATCGGGAATACCCTCGGCGTCAGCCAATTCTTTCGGGATTTCAATGTCCATTACGCCTCCCCTGATGGGATTGACGCCGATTCCAGAAGGCGCCCGACGGCCGTTTCAATATCGACCCCGCGCTCCTCGTCCGATCCCCGAAGCCTGAATCCAACCGTGTTCCCGGCGACGTCGTCGTCTCCGACGACCAGGATGGCGGGCACTTTGGCATTCATGGCACGTCGGATTTTGTCGCCGACGGTCGCATCGGCCAGGTCGGCTTCGGCCCGGAGCCCTTCTGACCCCAATCGGCGAACGACCGCCTCGGCATAGTCATTGTGGCGGTCGGCAACCGGAATGAGCTGGGCCTGAACCGGTGCGAGCCACATCGGAAACGCTCCGGCGTAATGTTCAAGGAGAACACCAAAGAAACGTTCGATGGAGCCCGCCTTGGCCGAGTGGATCATGACGGGTCGGAGCCGCTGGTTGTCGGCGTCGACATATTCGATGTCGAAGTTTTCTGGCAACGCAAAGTCAACTTGAATCGTCGACATCTGCCACCGCCGCCCGATGGCATCTTTGATGTGCACGTCGATTTTGGGACCGTAGAACGCCCCATCTCCTTCTGCCACCCGATACGGGATGTCAGCCAATTTGAGGGCGTCCTCCAGCGATCGCTCGGCAATCGCCCACAACTCCTGTTCCCCTACCGACTTGGAAGGCTGGGTAGAAAGGTCGGCCTCGAACTCGGTGAACCCGAAATCTCGCAGCCACGTGAGGACGAACTCAAGGTGCATGGCCAGCTCGTCGTCCACTTGATCGCGGCGGCAGAACGTGTGGCTGTCATCCTGTGTGAACCCCCGCGCCCGCATCATTCCATGGATGACACCGGAGCGCTCATTGCGATAAACCGCGGCGATTTCAGACAGGCGGATGGGTAACTCTCGATAGCTGTGACCGCGGCTCCGATAAATGAGTACATGCATGGGACAGCTCATCGGCTTCACCCGGTACTCCTGACCCCCGTCCATCTCGATGCCCGGGTACATGTTCTCCGCGTAGTAGCCAAGATGACCGGACGTCTCCCACAAGTCCGCTTTGGCCAGATGCGGTGAATACACAAAATCAAAGCCGAACCGTTCGTGAAGGAGCCGACTGTGATCTTCCATAATCTTGCGAACCATCCCGCCCTTGGGATGCCACAGCACCAAGCCTGACCCAAGTTCGGCGGGCGACGAGAACAGGTCGAGTTCCGGTCCGAGTTTACGATGGTCTCGAAGCTCGGCTTCTTCCAAGCGGTGGAGATGCTCTTCCAACGCCTTCTTCGATTCCCAGGCGGTGCCATAGATTCTGGCCAGCTGAGGGTTGTTTTCATCGCCACGCCAGTACGCTCCGGCCGTCCGGGTCAGCTTGAACGCCTTCAACCGACCGGTGCTCGGCAGGTGAGGACCCCGGCAAAGATCAACGAACGCATCGTTGCGGTAGGCAGAGATGACATTGGACGACCCGTCAACTTCGCTCGCGTCAACCGAGTTCACGATCTCGACCTTGAACTTATGATCCTTGAAAACTTCGAGCGCATCGAACGCAGTGAGTTCGAATCGTTCGAATGGTTGATCGGCGGCGACGATCTCTGCCATCTTCTGTTCGATCAACTCGACATCCTCTGGCGTGAAGCCGCGTCCGATTTCAAAGTCGTAGTAGAAACCGTTCTCAATCGCCGGCCCGATTGCGAACGTCGAATCAGGAAAGAGACTCAGGACTGCCTGAGCCATAATGTGCGCGGCCGAATGGCGAATGATATGCCGGCCTGCCTCGGTTGCTTCGGTGATGACCGCCAGATTCCCGCTTGGTATGGGACGGCTGAGGTCGTACTCGACTCCATCGACCGAAACGGCAACTGCTGCTTGAGCGAGTCGCGCCCCGATGGATTGGGCCACATCCAGGCCCGTCGTGCCGTCTGCAAACGAATGAGACGAGCCGTCGGGATAGATAAGTTGTATCGACACGTTGTAACCGTTCTTGTTGTTGGTGAAGCTAGGCTATCAAGCGATAACGCAGCAGAGAAGTTGATTACCCAAGGAGTCCAATAATGGACGCAGTCCAGCTTGCCAGGGGCTTGGCGGACGGGGGGCGGGTTAACCAGCTTGGAACACCGGGGGATGCCACCCACACGTTCCGAGTTCACTCGTCGGCCGGTCCCTACATCCTCAAGATCTATGACAAGGAAAGCTACTCCAGGCGCGAGGAACGATCATTCGCCGTCCTGGCAGGCGCGCCCGGCACTCCGGTTATCCTCGAGCGAGGCGACACTGAAGGGACCCATTGGGTCAAGTTCGCAGATCCCGGGGCTTGGACAATGGCAACGCTTCCCGAAAATGCCGAAGCTGCCAGGTCGTGTGGTGCCATCGTCCGATCGATCCATCAATTGGACACCGCCAACGTCACGAACCTCCACGGCGGCATGACGGCCGACCAGGTCGCTGCCGACTACCAGTCGACCTTCCAACGCCTTAGCCGCTTTCGGGGTCGGCTGAACATGGGGGCGGACGTCATCGAAGCCGCCGTGGCCATTCCACCACCCAGGTGCAGCGCCCCGACCTTCTCGCACACAAATCCTTCCGCGACCAACTTCTTTGTCAACGATGACAGCAAAGTCACACTGTTCGATTGGACATGGGCGACCCTTACTCCACCCGAGTGGGACTTCTCGCTTGCCTACTGGTCGTTGGGGGCT
>CAJQPD010000351.1 GCA_905480085.1 uncultured Acidimicrobiia bacterium | reverse complement strand
CTGGATGTGGGGCAGGTCCGATTCCTCATACGCCCTGATGGTCATGGGCAAAACCTAACCGGGATCAGCCGGGACGGAGGGCGGATTTTTGAACCTTCCCCATCGCGTTGCGAGGGAGTGCGTCCACAAACACATATCTTCGTGGCTGTTTGTAGCGAGCCAACTGCGAAGCGGCGTGACCGCGCAATGAGGCTTCTTCGGCGTCGCCGACCACATACGCCACCGGGATTTCGCCCAGGTCGTCGTCAGGATGTCCCACAACGGCCGTCTCAGACACGCCGGCGACTTCATTGAGGATTCGTTCGATTTCCTTTGGATAGACATTGAATCCGCCGGTGATGATCAGGTCGTGGGATCGGCCGAGCAGTGTCACCCTTCCTGCGTCATCCATCCTGGCGAGATCACCGGTCCGGAAGTACTGGTCGGCCGTGTACGACTCGGCGGTCTTATCCGGCAGTTGCCAGTACCCGCCGAACAAGCTGGGACCCCGAATCTGCAATATCCCGACTTTCCCAACTGGAACCGGACGATCGGATTCGTCAGCCACCCTTGCGACGTAGCCGGGCAACGGGAATCCCACGGTCCCTGCTTCGCGTGGTCCGTCGTATGGGTTCGAGCAGATCATTCCGGCCTCGGTCATTCCATAGCGTTCGAGGATCGTATGCCCGGTCCGGCGGGCGAACTCGGCGAAGACGTGTTCGGCGAGCGGCGCGGAGCCCGAAATGAAAAGGCGCATGTTGGTGCAATCGTCTGGTCCGAACTCCGGATCCGACAGCAGCCTGGCGTAGAAGGTCGGTACCCCCATCATGACGGTGGCCATCGGGAGACGGCCACGGACTGAGGCTGCATCGAACTGTTCCATGAATATGACTCGCGACCCGCCAAGCAGAGCGCAGTGGAGAGCCACGAACAGTCCGTGGACATGAAAAATCGGCAGAGCGTGGAGGAGCACGTCGTCTGGTTGCCAACGCCAGACATCAAAGAGAGTCAGGGCGTTGTCGCTGAGGCATCCATGCGTCAGCATCGCCCCTTTTGATCGACCGGTAGTGCCAGACGTGTAGAGGATGGCCGCCCCTTCGGCATCGGCGCGCTCGACCGTTCCGACGAAGGTCTCTTCAACGCCGAGCAACGATCCGACGCCAGTCGGTCCCATGGTCAACGTTGGCGCATCGGGAAGTTCGTTCTCGGCGATGACAATTCGTGGACTCGCATCCGAGATAAAGAAGGAGATTTCCGGATCGGTATAGGCCGGGTTCAATGGCACGTAGATCGCACCGATCCGCAAGCAGGCAAGGTAGACGGCTACCGAATGGGCCGACTTCGGGAGCACCACCACCACCCGCTCGCCCGGTTCGACGCCCGCTGCCCGCAATGAGCCGGCCATCCGGGCGGATAGATCGAGCACCTCGCCGAAGGTCCACGTGGCCGGGGGTGTGTCGAGAAAGGCGGCCTCGAGGTCAAGGTTGCTGGTGAGAGTTGAAAACAGGTTCATGGTTCTGGTCGGCGGTGCCCCTCGGGGTCAGCGGCTCGATCGCCTTTGCGGTCTCGGGGATCTGGATGGCGCCGGTTGGTGCAAGTTCGCTCCCATGTTCTGATAGGTCATTCGACGTGGGCCTTTGACGAGGCTTTCCAAACAAAGGATTGGTGAGCGTCGCGCGGCGGCCAGTATTGGTCGTTCCGGTAGGCCCAGTACTCGAATGGATTGTCGAAATAGGCGAACGTTTCTACGGTCGACCAAAACTCCCGCCGCCTCGTGAGGGCCACCACGGCCCCGACAGTGCCGGCCCCAACGAGCCAGACGCCGTAGCCGATCTGATAGAGGGGTCCGAACCACCGGTTCTGCCAGACATGGAGCGCCTCGTGCCGCTTGATGAATTGGCGCCGACCTGCCGAGTGTTCCAGGTCGTCGAAATCGATCGAACCGGCGGCCCCCGAGATGACGTTGCCGAGGGTTAGGGCGTATCCACGTTTGAGGCTGATCCCCGCCGAGTACACCTGATGGTTCTGTCGGTACGTGAGGTCGAATCGGTAACCCGACGATGCCCGGGGCAGGTTCGCGAGGTTCAATACAAGCCCGGCCGTCGTGCCGAGCAAACCCCAGGTGCTATCGAGGACGAAGGCGACAACCCCGCGGCCCTTCCAGTCGTACATCCATCTCCACCCCGAAATCGCTCCGTTGACTGTCCCGGCAATGGCCGCCGGAACTGGAACGCCGAGGAGCCAGCCAACCGCCCACGCCAGGCCGCCACCGACAACTCCCGTCAAGATGGCCTCCATGAGTCGTCGTGGCCAGACTGTTTCTGGTTGTGGTCTTGGCAGATTCAGTGCCACAACACTCCTTGGTGCGTCAGGGCAGCGATGTCCATGGTCGCTGCAATCGCGATATGGAGGGCGGCACCCCACCACACCGAGTTGGTTCGCAGAGATAGCGTACCCAACGTTACGCCGCCGAGGATTGCGCCGATCGCCTCGGCGAGCGGCTTGGCGAAGTGGATCATGTTGTAGGGAATGACCATCATGAATATGGCCGCGTAGCCGAGTCGCCACTTGAGTCCGTGGATCATGAACCCTCTGAAGAAGAACTCGAGCGCCACGAATTGGGCGGCGTACATGAACCACCAGGCCCACATATTCGGCCAGAGCCCTTCACCGGGAAGCAGTTCGTAGAACGGATACTTGGCAAGGAAGGCCGGCGAGAAGGAAGCCCAGATCACGATAGGTACGGAGATGGCGAGCAGCAGTACGTATGGTTTCCAGTGGGCTGAAACGCCGCTCCAGGACACCCCGAAATCGCGAATACGTTTCCGGAGGATCAATTTGATGGCCAGGACCGGCAAGCCGACGTAGGCGAACAGTTGCACCACCGTCCAAACGGTCAGCCGGGCGAGTTGGCCCGTCTCGGCTGAGGAGAGCCATCGGGCGGCGGGTTCTGAATTCAGCCCGAAACTTGCCAGGAATCCCGGGACCCAGGTCGGGTCTTTGGCGAAGAAGTTGATGATGGTGAGGGCCAGGGCCGAGGTGATCGCCACGACCACCATGAGCCGGTTGGCGTCGCCTGGTCCGTCTCTGCGATAGGCGTCAGAGGCTGCGTCGGCGAGCTGCGCAGTTTGGCGGACATACATGGCAAACATGACTTGGCACCCTACCGGCATTGGGCTCGAAGTGACTTTGGTACGTAGCGGCCAGGGTGGCCGGGGGGGATGCTTTTGAGATGAAACGTCTTCTCATATGTGTTTTGGCGCAGGTGTTGGTGCTGTCGGGCTGCGGTGACGACGTGAGTCCCTTGAGCTTCACAGCCGCCGACAGCGGTTCGGAAGTTCGAATCGGATCGGGAGACCAGTTCCAGGTGGTCCTCGAGTCAAACCCGAGTACGGGGTATTCGTGGGAAGTCACCGGGGAACCCGATCCGAGCATTCTGGAGTTGGTGAGCCACGGTCTTGAGGCCGCTGATACGGATCTTGTCGGTGCGGCTGGCACCGAAGTATTCGTTTTCAAAGGTGTGGGGTTCGGAGCCGGGGTCCTGCGGTTGGAGTACTTCCGACCTTTTGATGAGCTACCAGTCCCTGAGCGGGTCGTCGAGTTCATCATCCGAGTCGACGACGCACCGTGGCCGCCGGACGATGCCGCACCTCCGTCGACATCGACTGCGACAGCACCGACTGTGACAGCGGTGACATCGAGCACGACGATTGATAGCGCCGTTCCAGTGTCTTCGCTGTTTGACGGGGAAGGGGCTCGCTTGGTTCGCGTGAGTGGGTTCCTCCTCGACGACGGGGCCAGCACCCGTCTATGTGAATTGCTGATGGAATCTTTCCCACCTCAATGTGGCGGGGCATGGGTTGTCATTGCCAATCCCGGTTTGCTGGATCCCGAGTTGAGTGAGGAGCAAGGCATTCGATGGACGGATCTTCCGTTGGTGATAGATGCGCAGTTCGATGGCGACCGACTGGTTCTTGGCGATCCGGCTGAAAGTGTGGTGCCGACCGCTGCCGACACCACACTCGTTGAGGGGTTCATGTCCTTCGTTGAGAATCCATCCGCCGATACGGTGGCCGCCGTTCCGTTTGGAGATGAGGTCGTCCTCGGTCTGAGCGATGTCGTCGCGGCGTCTTTCGTGCGTGATGAACTCGCTGATCCGGCTACCTGGGTTATCGACGAGTCGGAATACGACGGTTATGCCGGGCCGTTCTCGATTCTCGACGTCGCCATGCGGCCGATTGAGATAACGATCGGCTCCCATGCTCGATGCGTCGGTCCGCCGGTTCCGGCCCCGGCAGGATTCGAAGCGTATCGGCGGGTGAGCATTCAGCCCGCTACCGCAACGAGTTGCATTGAATGGTGGACCGTCGACTTCTTTGTTGATGACGCCGGTCTGGTCAAGGCCGTGACCCTTGATCTATTCGGTCCCTGAGCGATTTTGGAGCGTGCGCCACAAAGACGATGGGGTCCGCCAGAAGCGAACCCCATCGTCAACCCAGGCCGGAGGAGGACTGTGCTTGGGAGAACTCTGGTTGCGGATTGTGTCAGGAATGTAAACGGCGACGGTCGCGTCGATGAACGGGATCCCAACGTTCGGGCTTCTGCCAATTCGCTTCCGTGACCGGTCGTCGCAACAACCGGTCACCTAGGCTGGGCCAGGAGGAGGTGGTCATGGGTCAGATGGTTGAGTTTGCGTCGAATGGATCGAAGGCGAATGGGTACCTGGCGGTTCCGCCAAGCGGTTCGGGGCCCGGGGTGGTTGTCATCCAGGAATGGTGGGGCCTGGTCCCGCACATCAAGGATGTCGCCGACCGATTCGCGGCCGCCGGGTTTGTGGCCCTGGCCCCCGACCTCTACGACGGCCAGGAGACAACCGAACCGGATGAAGCCGGGAAAATCATGATGAACATGGAACTCGAGAGGGCCGCTACCCACATGATGGGAGCGGTTGACTTCCTGGTTGGGCACGATTCCACGACGAGCGATCGGATCGGGGCGGTTGGTTTTTGTATGGGTGGTGGCCTGGTGCTTTGGCTCTCGACACTCAAACCGGAGGTCGTTGCGTGTGTCCCGTTCTATGGAGCAATTCCCTGGGACTCGATGCAACCAGAATACGCGGCCTCGAATGCCGCTTATCTGGGCCACTATGCCGAAAACGACGGGTGGGCAACCCAGGAGGGCGCCCGCAATCTGGAACAGCATCTCATGGGTCTTGGCAAGGATGTCAACTTTCATTTCTATGAGGGAACCGACCATGCATTCTTCAACGACGACCGCCCGGAGGTCTATGACGAGGCGGCTTCACAGGTTGCCTGGCAGCGGACGATCGACTTCTTCCGAGATCGTTTGTGAGTGAATGACCGATAGGCAGCTCTTCTTCCGACCTATCAAGCACCGAACAGTCATCAAAGCGCTGCGTCCAGCGCTGGTATGGGCGTATGTCGCGGCGTTTATTGCCGCCCTATTGGTGGGTTTGGTCGGGCTACTGGCACTTGTCGTTGCATCGGGGGTGTGGGTATTCGATCGGGAACTGGCCATTGGTGGATCCGCTGGCGAAGTAATCCGCTACGGCCTCTGGGTCGCCGGTCCGGTCACCGTCGGAGTTGCCGTGGCCGGTGCTGCCTATGGATCGACTGAGTCTCGATCGTTCCCCCGGACCATCACCGGCACCGTTGTGGGCGTTGCGATCGGAGCTGCATTGCTCGGCGTGGGAGCATCTGGATTCGCCGCCGCCGGTCTGGCCGCCGGGTGGGGGAGTGCCATACCGGCCAACCGGCCCGGTCGGATTGCCGCCAGAGGGTTGCCGATGCTCATCGCGGCCGTCGTGGCCACCGTGTGGCCGCTCGGCCGAATCGGCGACCTTGGTCGGGGCCCGCTGGTGGCGGTCCTCCTGTTGTCTCCGCTGGTGGCGGCGGTCGTCGTGTGGCTCGGAGATGCCCTGTGGGTGGCGGTGTCGGGTCGAAAAGAGGAACCGAAGGCCGACCCTGGCAGTTGATATCGAAAGGAGAAGAACTGTGTTCGGTTTGTACCTGTTCTGTGCGATCGTGGGTGTTCCGCTCGTACTCATGATGGCGTTCCTTGGGGGCGACACAGATTTCGACTTCGACACGGATCTTGACCTTGATCTTGACCTCGACCTGGATGTTGACCTGGACGTCGATGTTGACCTGGATGTCGATGCCGATCTGGAGACCGGTCTAGATGTCTCAGGTGCCGGTGGGGTGGTGGGAGCGGCCTTCTCGGGCATGCTCTCGGTGCGGTCTGTCCTATTTGCCCTGGCTGGCTTCGGCACCGCCGGACTGGTCGGGTGGTGGTCTGGACTGGCATTCCCAATTCACTTCATCATGGCGATCGTCGGTGGCCTCGGGTTTTCATTTGCGTCGTCATTCGCCATGGCCTGGATCAAAGGAGAAGAGACAAATTCGGAGGTACGCAGCGTCGACCTTCAAGGCCAGGCGGCCAGGGTTACCGTGCCCGTCGCCATCGACCGGCGCGGCAAAGTGACCCTGTTGGTATCGGGCAAGCCGACGCAGATGACCGCCAAGTTATTCAGTAACAAGGGCGAAGAGCTTTTGGTAGGCGACCAGGTAGTGGTCGTCGAGGTTGACGGGTCGGGTACGGCGCTTATTGCGCGCCTCGATTCGCTCGCCAACGAATAGATCGCATAGAGAAAGGTGAAATACCATGTTGCCATGGGTCATTAGTGCAGGGCTGGTTGTTGTTGGTTTCATAATCATCGCGGCCGTAATTTCGAGCCTCGTCGTCGTCGTTCCGCCCAACCGGGTGGCGGTGTTTTCCGGCTCCGGAGGTGGGGCCCGTCAGGGCTACAAGGTGGTTGTCGGAGGTAGAAAAGTCAGACGGCCCATCATCGAGAAGGTCGACTGGATGGATCTTTCCACCATCGCGATCGATGTTTCAGTGAGCAATGCCTATTGCAAAGGAACAATTCCGCTCAACGTCCAGGGTGTAGCCAACGTCAAGATCTCCTCGAAGGAAGGGATCCTCGACAATGCCATCGAGCGCTTTCTCGGGCGGCCGATAGAAGCCGTGGCCAAGATCGCCAAAGAAACACTCGAAGCGAACCTGCGTGGCGTACTGGCGACCTTGACGCCTGAAGAGGTCAATGAGGATCGATTGAAGTTTGCGACGACCTTGATCGACGAGGCGGACGACGATATGCGGACGCTTGGGCTCGAACTCGACGTTCTCAAAATCCAGAACGTTACCGATGAGGTCGGGTATCTCGAGTCCGTCGGTCGTCGTCAGACGGCCCAGGTTCTCAAAGAAGCCCGCGTTTCGGAAGCCGCTCAACGCGCCGAGGCAGAAGAGCAAGAAGCCGAGTCCCGCCGGCGTGCCGAAATGGCTGGACTGCAAGCCGCTGAGGCCATCATCGTGCAGCGCAACGAACTTCGTATGCGAACGGCTGACCTGGAAGCCGAAGCAGTCGTCAAGGAGCAGCAAGCGTTGGTCGCCGGCGAAAAAGCCCGGGCCATCGCCGAGCAAGAACTTGAGCAGGCCCGCATCGAACTCCAGAGGCGTCGGCTCGAAGCTGACGTCATCACC
>CAJQPD010000350.1 GCA_905480085.1 uncultured Acidimicrobiia bacterium | reverse complement strand
CCGACCTGGCCATCATCGATCTCAGCGGCACAGCCGGCTTACCCCGACCGGTCGTATTCGGTGATCCCAGTGGACTTGCAGTCGGCACCGAGCTCTTGCTTATTGGGTATCCCGGAGAGTCCGAGACCTTTCCGCAGCCGACGCTGACGCGGGGCATTCTGTCGCGGGTGCGCACCGTCGAGGCGCTGGAGCTCGAGTTCCTCCAAACGGACGCCGTCATCGAAGGGGGACAGAGTGGCGGCGCCCTCGTAAACCACAACGGTGAAGTGGTCGGAATCTCGGGGCTCGCTATCGAGGGCTTCGCTCTCGCCACGGCAGCCGATGATGTGCTGGGACGGTTGCGTGACATGCTGGCCGGGGTCGACGTCGACGGCCTCGACCATCGCGCCTTGCCGGCCGGACCGACCGGCCAGTCGTTCAACGAAACCGTTGAGCACTTCTGGGACGAGAAGACCTGGATCGTCGACCTCGAGGAGGGCGACGAGATCGTGGTTGATGCCGAGAGTGACGGGGATGTGATCCTCATCCTGGTCGCAATGGACGGGGTGGTCGAAGCCGAAGCGGACGAGGGTGAGTCAGGGTCCGAGTCGCTGACGTTTGTGGCGCTGTTCGACGGACCGTACTTCCTCACGCTGGGCTCTTTCAACACAGAGCCAATCGACGTCACGTTGGAGAGCAACCATCCGATGCGACGATTGGTCGATCCCGACGACGGGAGGGTGGTAGCCGCCGGCGAAACCATTTCCGGGTACGCCGAATTCCCGGGTGACATCGACCGCTACCTCATCGACCTGGCCGCCGGGGACACCATCACCGTGCTGGTCAGCTCCGTCCTCATGGATCCCGAGATCGTCATCGATCTCCCCGACAACGCGGCCGACAGCCTCGCCGACGACACCAGTTCAGGCGGCGGCCTGTTCGGCGCCGACGCCCGGCTGACATTTACGGCGGAAACCGCTGCCACGTACCTGCTTGTCGTCATCGACGAGTGGTACGGTCCCGGCGGGTATGTGATAACGGTCGATGGCTGAACAGTGACCATTGTGGCCTTCGCTGTGAAGAACTGAGCGGCCGAGCACATGACGTGCCAGGGTCAGGAACACCCAGGCTAATGACCAGAGACGGCCGAGTCCCTGATGGAACGTGTCAGCACTGCCTTCGAGAAGCTCCCTATCTTTCCGGGAAGGCGATTCGCCCGGCGGAACGAGTCGGCGAAGGCTCGCCGCCGGCGCCGAGCGGTGCAGAACTGAGGGCAGTGATGTTGAGGGTGACGACGATCGATGACTGGTAGTTATCGGATCGGTTGATGTACAGGACGGTCACGGTGTGGGTTCCGGTCAGCCAGGCGGGGAACTGGAACGTGAAGTCTTTGAACATGGTGTCGTCTTCGAGATCGGTGGTTTCAACGAGGGAGAGTCGCCCCCCGTTGAGATATGCCTCCACCCGAACCTTATCGCTCAAGAAGGCCTCTTTGAGGGCGGTCGGCAGCGTCGACCACCCATCGGCAAACCAGTATTCGAACAAATGAAACTCTCCCTGGTTCAGACTGACACTGGTGCGGCAGACTTCCCTGTCTGAACCATCGCACCAGCCGGTTTTGGCGTCGAACGGGCTGAATGTGTCAAGCAACGGTCCGTTGGTTGTTGCTGGTCGTGGTGCCACGATCGGGCGTTCATACGGTATGGCTCGAGTGAGGAAGGCGGCCATTTGGCCGCGGGTGACGTTGCTGGTCGGACAGAAGCTGGTGTTGGCTGGCGGGTTGCACCCTTTGGTGATGCCGGCGGTGGCGAGTTTTTCGATGTCGTTTTCGAAGATGGAGTCGTTGTCGTCGGTGAAGTCGATGGCCGGGTCTTGGGCGGTGAGCTTGAGTGCCCGGACCAGGAACGCCGCCATCTGCCCCCTGGTTACCGGCTTGGTTGGGCAGAACGAGGTTCGCTCCGCATTGCACCCTTTGGTGACGCCTTCTGCTGCGATGGCTTCGATGTCTGCCTCGAAGACGCTGTCGTCATCGTCGAAGAACGACCCGCCGGGCGGCACCGTGAGCGCGCCAGCGATGGGCCCAAACGTCATGAACGCGATCGAAAAAGCAATTGTGACTGTGAAAATGCGTGGTAATCGCATAGTCGTCTCCCAGCACCGCGCCTACATCGCCTCCTTGAGGTTACACGTCAGGTCGTATGCCCGACGCCTGGCCGGTCGGCGTCCCTGTCGCCTGCACGTCAAGCGGAAACCTTGCTGATCGCGGAGTGTTGGGTCGTGAGGTGGCCGGTAGGTATAGGTCGCAGGCTAGGTAGGGTGGTTCTGACTGGAGAGGTTGGATTGAAGAGCGGTAGAAGCGGGAGAGGCTTTCAGCTATTCGGCATCCCGATCCGCATGGGAGCGTCGATCTGGACGTTCGCCATCCTGGTCTTTTGGATTGCTTCGGGCTCGTCCTTTTTGTGGCCATTCGTGGCGGTGGTCGGCGTGGTCGTCATCGTGCACGAGTTGGGTCATGCCATCGAGATTCGACGGGTCGGTGGCGAACCGGAAATAACGTTCGAAATTTTGGGCGGCCACACGACCGGCATGCCGCCCGGCGTGTCGGCGTGGCGCAACATCTGGATTTCAGCAGCCGGCATTGTCTACAGCCTGGTATTTCTGGGAATCGTTGCAGGTGTTTCCTACCTGGTCGGCGATTCGCTACCTCCGGTAGTGGCTTCGGTTCTGTCGGCGATGGTGATCCTCAATGCGGTTTGGGCCGTCATCCAACTGCTGCCGATTGGAACGGCGGACGGATCACACATCCTCGAATCGATCTACGGGTTGGCCAAGGTCCGGCGCGTCCAGCATTGGATGATCGCCTCGGTGGCGGTTACGGCTCTGGCTGTTGCGCCGTTTGCCTATCAATGGGGCTACCTGGCGGTGGCCTATCTCGCCTACCTCACCTTCACCGACGTGCGCCGGCGATTGGTGGCGATTCGCTTTGAGTCTGACGATGAGAAGGGCTGGAAGGCGGAAATCGACACGTTGTGGGCCGCTGGCCAATATGACGAAACCCTTCGCCGACTCCAAGAAATCGAGATCAGCGCCAAGACTCCCAACTATCGCAACTGGGCGATTGAGTCACGGATGGAAAGATTGGCGAAGCTGGGAAGGCACTCCGATGCGCTGGCCCTGTCCGATCAGTTTCCCGACGTCGGTGATGTCTGGACCCGCGTCCGCCTTTATTCTGCCGCCAACGATCTGGCTGGAGTCTTGAGAACCCTCACAGCCGTTTCGGGCCAGTCTGTTGGCGACCTGCTGACCGAAACTCCCTGGCTTCGGTCCGTGGTGTTCGGGGTGGCCGGCGAAATGCGAGGCGATCCCACCCCGGCCTGGGAGGTCATCAAACCGTTTACGGGTGATCTGGACTACGTCGGGTACATGTCGACGTGGTGGGCGGCGCGGGTGAATCGTAATTCCTGGGTTGCAGAAACGCTCGACGGGGTCCCGGTCCCGCTGATCGCCGATGACGCCCCCGAGGAGTTGCAGGCTTACCGAGATCGGCGACCCCGGGCATTGCGCGACCTGGCTGAACTGGTCGGGTCAACCGATTCAATGACTCGCCGGGCGGTTCTCGCCACCCTCTATCGAGACGAGCAGGCAGAAACAATCCTGGCGGCCTCGTGGCAACCGACCCCGACCCTGGCCGTCTCCTTGAGCGAACTCCAGGTCGTTGCACTACGCGACAGCCAGTTTGCTTCCTCCATCGAGGCCGGGAACCGCTTTCTGGCGCTTGGACCGACCGACGAGCGAGTCGCCGGTATGGCACGGATCAACCTGGCGTACGCCCAGGTCGGCCTCGGCAACCCCGAAGCTGCCCTGGACGAACTCGGACATGTTCCGGCATCTCTGATATCTGGTCTTGCTACCGACGATGACCTGGCAGTTCTGCGGAATCATCCCCGGTTCAAGGTGTTGCTGTCGGCGACGGCGACCTAGCGCGACCGACCGGTTGTGGTTTTCCCACTTGAGCCGCCAAAATGGTAAGGCTCGAGGAGGGAAACCATGGCCGTGCACGGCACTAAAGCAATCGTCGCAGCGTTTTTCGCCAATCTCGGCATTGCCATTGCCAAGTTTGTGGCTTTCTTCTTTACCGGGGCCTCGTCAATGTTGGCAGAGGCGATCCATTCGCTCGCCGATACGGGCAATCAGGCACTTCTCCTGTTCGGCGGTCGCAGCGCCCGCCGCGAGGAAACCGAAATGCATCAGTTCGGGTTCGCCAGGGAGCGGTACTTCTGGTCCTTTGTCGTGGCGCTCGTTCTTTTCACGCTCGGCGGCGTCTTTGCCATCTATGAAGGTATCGAAAAGCTCCGCCATCCTCACGAGATCGACTCGCCTGCCTGGGCGTTCGGGGTACTGATCTTTGCGATTGTGCTCGAGTCGTTCTCGTTCCGGACCGCGATTCACGAAGCCAAGCCGCTGAAGGGACAGACCAGCTGGTGGTCATTCATCAAGCGTTCCCGTAACCCCGAATTGCCGGTGGTTCTGCTCGAGGACCTCGGTGCGTTGGCCGGCCTGGTCATAGCGTTGATCGGTGTGACACTGGCGTTCTCTACGGGCGAAGCACGCTGGGACGCCGCGGGATCGCTCGCCATTGGGATACTGCTCGTCGTGATTGCTTCGATCCTGGCTATTGAGATGCGCAGTCTGCTTCTGGGAGAATCGGCATCACGTTCTCAACAGTCTGAGATCGCCGCGGCGGTGGCGAGTGCCCCCCATGTTGTGAGGCTGATCCACATGCGCACCCAGCACCTCGGGCCCGATGATCTGCTGGTGGCAGCCAAGGTTGAGTTCGCTCCCGATCTGAGCATCGCGGCCCTCGCCCATGCGATCGACGTGACGGAGGCGGCCATTCGGGCCGTGGTCCCTGCGGCGACGCTGATCTACCTTGAGCCTGACCTTTATGAGGCTGGCAAACCCATCTCTGACTGATAGAACCGCAATTCCGGTTGGGTGGCCGGTCCGCTACTGTCCCCGGTCGCTATGCGAATCATGACTGCCAACCTCTGGAACGTAAACGTCTCGGTCGACTCCTTCGCCGAAGCGCTCGATAAGTACGTCCCTGACATTGTGGCCGTTCAGGAGTTGGATCATCCGGCGGCTGAAGCCCTCACCGAGCGCTACCCCTACGGTCTGGTGAGGCCAGGGGGAGTGCCCGGGTGCGCCCTGGTATCGCGAGAGCCCCTGACCGTGACGGCAACCGAACTACCGTTCCGACCACTTTTGACAGCACCGGGTTTGGTCGGTGGCCGCTCGATAACCGTTGGGGCGATCCATCTCGCAAACCCGGTAGCGATCCACGATGTCAAGTACCGCCGCCATCAGGTACGGGCGCTTCTCGAGAACATCCAGGGAGACCAGCCGATGGTTTTGGTCGGTGACTACAACTCATCGCCGGCCTGGCCGGCCTATCGAATGATCAAGCGCCATCTGCGCGACGGCGTCAACGATTGGGCCGCCCGAACCGGCAACCGGACAAGTCGCACATGGAGTTACACGGCCGGCATGCCCAAACTATTGAGAATCGATCACATCATGGTTCGTGAGGTTGAGCTCGCAGGCGTACAGGTGGTCAAGATCGCCGGGTCTGATCACCGGGCTCTGGTGGCCGACCTTGTCGTGAGTAGCTAGCCGGCCAGCCCAGATCGCGGCGCTGTCGAACAGCATCCTTCTTTTGGGCCCCAGCGCATATCTCCCTCGCGGCTCGCATCAAGGGGACGACGAGCGCGAGGTGCTCGTGTCGGGACTACTACGGTGAAGTCGCGAAGGAAGGCACCGCCGTGTTCGATAGGTTCACCGAGCAAGCAAGAACGGCCATTGTTCTGGCTCAGGAGGAAGCTCAGGCCGACGGCGTCATCGCCGTCGAACTGACTCATCTGGCCTTGGGCTGCCTGAGCCAACCTCACTCTGATGCCGCCCGGCTTTTGGCGACTCTCGATATCGCCGCCGCGTCCCTGGCCGATCACTCCCGTCGCGTGCCCGGTATCGACCAGAGTTCGGCCACGCTCAGATTGGCCGAGCCCGTCAAGCGGGCCCTCGAAAGTTCGATGCGCCTCGCCATGACGTTGGGGAGCACGATGGTTACGTCGGCTCATGTGTTGGTCTCTGTTGTGGGGGTTGATCCTGATGGCGAGGTGGGTGGGGCGCTGATGAGGGCGGGGACTGACCTGACCCGATTGGAACTGACCCTGTCACAAATGAGGCCCCAAGAGTTCATTGAATCCGGCCGACAGGCGGCGGGGCCGCCGCAAGAGGATAAAGCCTGATGAGTTTTTGGTCTGTCAGGTTGCCAAATAAAATCTGGGGCGCCCGGGAGCCCTATTCCTCGAGCGGTTGAGCCATTGCCAGGGCCTCCTGGAATGTGAGTTCCATGTTGGGCAGTTGGCGGCCATGTTCCTGGGTGGCTTCGACGATTGCTGACCCGGCTCCCTCGGTCTCCCATAGGCAGACCCGGCACTAGTTCAGCAACCATGACTGCATTTTGCCACCCTTGACCTTCGCGGGTCCGATAGACCTTCGAGATCAAGGTTGCGCCTACTCGCAACCCAGCCAGTCGGGGTCAGGGACGGCAATTGCGCGTGTCTCAGATTCTCCTGGAATCGGCGGCGTTTGGGGTGTACATTGGTCAACAGATACGGCCGCGAGCGACATATGGTGCGAGGGGGCTTTTGAATCGGGCAGCACCGTCGCCGTCGGCCGCATCGCGTTCAGGTCCGCAGTAATCTGCCTGCCATGGGCATTCCTCTCGCTCCCTTTGAGTTCTGGAACTGTTTCGCTTGCAGTCCCGACCACCCGAAAGGATTACACCTGACGTTTGAGCAGGTCGATGATCGGGTTCGTACGTCGTTTCGACTGGGTGATGACTTCACCGGGACCGGTGGCGTCATACATGGCGGCATTGTCGCCACCGTGTTCGACGAGGCGATGGCCTGGTGTCTGCTCCGCTTCCAAAAGAAACTGCATTTCACGACCAAGCTCGAAACTCGTTATCGCCGGCCGATCCGGCCCAATGTCGATTTGGTCGCTGAGGCGTGGATCACTCAGGTGCGATCACGGGGGTTGGTCGAGATGGCCGCCAGCCTGGCGGCCGCGGCTGATCCCGATAAGCCGCTGGCTCAGGCAACTGCGGTGTTCGTCGAGGCTCCGGCCGACATCATGGCTGGTCTGCCGGAAGCGGAGCGCTCCGAAATGGAACGGATCCTCGATAGCTTCGACTGATCCGAAGGTGTCCCTTGTTGACACCGCTGGCGTACGCCAGGCATATCCATTTTCTCCCACTCTGGGCGAGTTTTCGCGACCCCGACAA
>CAJQPD010000349.1 GCA_905480085.1 uncultured Acidimicrobiia bacterium | reverse complement strand
GCCTACAAGTTCCCACCCGAGGAACAGACCACCATCTTGCGTGACATCGCCATCAACGTCGGGCGGACCGGGGCAGTGACTCCCTTTGCCGTGCTTGAACCGGTGTTCGTTGGTGGAGCCAATGTCGGTATGGCGACGCTGCACAACGCCGATCAGGTAAAGGCCAAAGGGGTCCTCATCGGCGACACGGTGGTGGTCCGTCGGGCCGGGGACGTCATCCCTGAGGTGGTCGGTCCGGTCCCTTCATTACGAACCGGCAAGGAAACCGAGTGGGCCATGCCGACCGAGTGCCCATTTTGTGGATACGCCATCGTCAAGCCCGAAGGCGAAGCCGTCGCCCGCTGCACGGGCGGCCTCGCATGTCCGAGTCGCCTGCGAGAGTGGCTGGCGTACTTCGCAGGCCGGTCCGCCATGGACATCGACGGTATGGGCTACAAAACCATCCAGTTGCTCATCGACCGTCAACTCATCGAAGGTCCGGCCGGGATCTTCATGCTCAAATCGGATGACTTCGCTGACATCGACGGCTGGGGTGACGTCTCGATCAGCAACCTCATGAGCGGCATAGAAGCAGCCCGCGACCGGCCACTCGCCCGGCTGATCATTGCGCTCGGGATCCGCCATGTCGGACCGGCGGCCGCCAAAGAGTTCGCCCGCACGTTTCGCGACATCGATCGTCTCATGAACGCGAGTGAGGAAGAACTGTCCGGGTTGGAGGGCATTGGCCCCAAGATCGCTGCTGCCTGGGTCGAATGGGCATCCCAGGCCGATAATCGGGAACTGATCGAGGCTTTCCGGCAGGGCGGTGTCCGACTCGCCGACCAGGAACCCGAGGGCGAGACCAGCGATCTTCTGGCCGGCTCGACCTTTGTCATCACCGGGACGCTGGAAGGTCTCAGTCGCGACGAAGCCAAAGCCAGGCTCGAAGCAGCCGGTGCCAAGGTCACGGGCTCGGTGTCCAAAAAGACGACTGCACTGCTTGCCGGGTCGGCGGCCGGTTCGAAACTCGCCAAAGCCGAAGAGCTCGGAGTCCCGGTCATCGACGAGGCCATCTTTGAGCGGCTTCTGCTGGAAGGCCCTGAAGTGCTTGGATCATGAAACGAACCCTGGTTGTTCTTGGCACCGTTCTGGCTCTGGTAGTCGCGGCTTGTGGGGCGACAGGGTCCACGACAACGACCATGACCATTGATGGTGTGCCACCTGGCACAAACACCCCAGGTGACCCCGGTACGTCAGATCTCGTCCCGGGAGCTCCTGGCGCCACCATCCCGGCCACCAGTGTTCCAGAAGAGGCCAGCCCGCCAGGCGTCATCGAAACATTTGCCGATCTGGGAGCCGATCACCTGTCGGACGCCGAAGCAGTCGGAGTGATCAATGGGACGGTCGCCGCGCCGGAGTACAACTCTGTTCCACCTACCTCAGGCACCCACACGCCGGCCTGGGCGCAGTGTGGGATTTATCGTCAGCTGATCCCTGACGCAGTTCAGGTTCATTCCCTGGAACACGGTGCGGTCATCATTCACTACACGCCCGGATGGGACCCGGCCGATATCGACGCCCTTGAGAGTTTGGCGCGGGATAAGGCCAGCCACATCATCGTCGCCCCCTACGAAGGGCTGGCAACGCCAATCGTGCTTACGGCCTGGACCGTACGCCTGCAATTAACGAGTCTCGATCTCGACGCGATCGAAGAGTTCTGGTTGGGCTATGCCAACGAGGGTCCCGAACGGGTGCCATGCCCGCTGGAGATCGACGAGGCCGAAGCCGCCCGCGCCTAGCGCCTGCGGGGTCTAACCAACCCGGAACGAGAACTCGTAGACACCCGGGTCGGGGATGCCCACCTTCGTATCCCAGACGATGCGTACCCGTTGCTGGCCGGGCGCCCACTCGTTGAGTAGAGATCCCTGGGCGGACGGTCGCCACGAGTACTGGCCGGTAGATTCGATGACGATGATCTCCGATTCGGGAACCCGCACCCAATTGGCGCTCAGGTCACCCGAGCCGCGATAGTCAATCCAGATCTCCACCCGATAATCCACCGGGACATCGACCTCAATCGAGGTTTGTCGCGGTACCTGGCTGTCGGGTTCGGGTCGGAGGCCTTCAAGGACTTCGGGTCGACTGGCCTCAGACGTGGTGGCGCTGGTCAGCGCCCATCCGATTCCCATCACGCCCAGTAGCAACATGGCAAGGCCAATGAATACAAGGCGATATTGTCGGTCGGTCATCACAGGCGAGTCTAAAGGGGTCAGGCCTCAACACAGTCGGCGGGCGGCTAGCGTTGCGGCGATGCGGATCAACCCGGTTTTGGCGGCCCTGGGCTCGTACCCGATGGCCCAACTTCAAGACAAAGCTCGCCAGCTCCGCGCTGACGGAGCACCTCTCATCGACTTCTCGATAGGCGACCCCCGCGAACCAACCCCGCCCGCCATCCGCCAGGCGGCACGGGCGGCGATCCCGGAGATCTCCCAATATCCGACTACCGCCGGCTTGCCGGGGACCCGCCAGGCGATTGCCGACTACGTACGTCGACGGTTTGGCGTCACCGTCGATCCCGACACCCAGATCATTCCAACGTCCGGTTCCAAGGAGGCGATCTTTTCGACGCCGCTGGCTTTCGTGGATCGATCGGCCGGTGACATTGTCATTCAGGCCACGCCCGGTTATCCGGTGTACGAACGAGGTGCCCTCCTGGCCGGAGCCGACGTTCACACCGTCATCCTTGACGGTGACTTTGTGTTCCGGGCCGAACAGGTACCCGATGACGTGTGGGCCCGGGCTTCGATGGTATGGATCAACAACCCGCACAACCCGACCGGCTCGGTGATGACGAAGGCGGATCTAAGCGAATTCAGCGCAAAAGCGCTCCAGTCGAACACCTGGCTGTTTGCAGACGAGTGTTACGTGGACCTTTACGAAGGGACCCCACCCACGTCGATTCTCGAGGTCGCTGATGCAAACCAAACCGGGGTTCTGTCCTTCCTGAGCCTGTCGAAGCGTTCGGGCATGACGGGCTATCGGGCGGCCGCCATCGTTGGTGACGCCCAGGCGATCTCGCTACTCAAGTCGCTTCGTTCGACGGTCGGTACCGCCTCGCCTGAATTCGTGCAG
>CAJQPD010000348.1 GCA_905480085.1 uncultured Acidimicrobiia bacterium | reverse complement strand
GCAGCTAGCACGACGATACCTAGTGCCATCATGATCGTTTGGCTGAGCCCTGCCAGGATCGTCGGCATGGCCGTTGGGATTTGTACTTTGAAAAGTGTTTGCCGCTCCGACGCACCGAACATATTGGAGGCTTCGACGGATTGAGCGGGAACTTGTCTGATCCCCAGCGTCGTGAGACGTACCACGGGGGGCAAGGCGTAGATGATGGTGGCAATGGCGCCGTTGGTTTTTCCGATTCCGAACAGAACCAGCAGGGGGAGGAAGTAGACGAAGGCCGGGACCGTTTGCATGATGTCGAGGAACGGCCTGAGGGCGGCCTCTACCCGGGGGCGGAAGGCGGCCCAGATACCCAGGGGGATGCCGATCACAGCCGAGGCGAATACGGCAAAGGACATGAGCGCCAGCGTTTCCAGCGTCGGCTCCCAGAGCCCAACGAGACCCGGGTAAATCATCACGGCAGCTGCCACCGTCGCGTCCAGAAAACGACGACGGCGAGCGATCAGAGCAAAGAGGCCGGCAGGGATCACATACCAAGGCAGCCAGGTGAGAATGTTCTCGATGGCGCTAATTCCAAAATCGACGGTGTTGGTCAGAGGTGCGAAGAACTGGGTGAAGAGGGGATGGGTCCGCCGATTGAGCTGACCCCAAGCTCCGAGTGAATCGATCGGATCTTTCAGGAAATCGTCGAGCAGCGCAGGGAAGGACTCTGCGCTGACCAACAGTTGAATGGCGACGAGTACGGCCAGTAGTACCAGATAGGGGCCGAAGCGATTGAGGATCGTCCGGTCGCTGGTGGGTGCCGTCGTCACGCCTCGTCCATGAGCGTGGCAACGGACTCGCGGTCAACCTGCCCGATCACGAACCCGTCTTTGGTTACGGCAATGGGCGTTGGGTCGTTAAGCAGCAAGGGAACCAGCGAGTACACCGTGGCATTCGATTCCACTCGACGAGTTGAATCGCCACCCGGGGTCATGATGTCCCGAGCGGTAAGAACCTTGGCTTTTGGGATGTCCTCGGTGAACTCCCGCACATAGGCGGTTGCCGGATTACGAATAAGCTCGGCCGCCGTGCCGACCTGGTCGAAGGCTCCATCCTTCATGATGGCAATGCGGTCACCCAGTTTGATGGCCTCTGCGAAGTCATGAGTGATAAAGACGATCGTGCGTTTCATGGATTGCTGGAGCCGAATCAGTTCGTCCTGCATGTCTCGCCGGATGAGCGGGTCCAATGCCGAGAACGGCTCGTCGAAGAACAAGATCTCCGGGTCAACGCACAAGGCCCTGGCCAGGCCCACCCGCTGTTGCATGCCGCCAGACAGCTGTTGCGGATAGTGGTACTCATATCCGGACAGTCCGACCACGGCCAGAGTTTCAAGCGCCCGCTCGTACCGTTCCACCTTGGGCACTCCCTGAATTTCGAGACCGTAGCAGGCGTTGTCGATCACCCTACGATGCGAAAAGAGACCGAAATGCTGGAATACCATCGAAAGCTTCTTTCGCCGTACTTCGCGCAGTTCGTTGGCGCCCATTGCAGTGAAATCTTCGCCGTCGACGTGGACCGTTCCCTTTGTGGTCTCAATCAGTCGGGCGACACAGCGGATGAGGGTGGACTTGCCAGATCCGGATAGCCCCATGACTACAAACGTTTCGCCAGGCTCGACAGCGAAGGAGACATCACGGACCGCAATCGTGCATCCGGTGGCCTCCAGAACATCTGCGCGACTCTCGCCTGACTCGGCCAACTCGACGGCCCGCTCTGGTTTTGCTCCGAATACCTTCCATACGTGCTCGGCGGAGAGAGCGGCCTGATTGGATGGTGCGGTATCGGTCATTGGTAAGTAATGTAGCCATCGGTCCGCGAGGACCGACTCAATAGGAGGAAAAGAATGAAGAAGTTATTTGCTTTGCTACTTGCTTTGGCGCTGGTGGCGGCTGCCTGTGGTGGCGACGATGCCACCACCACGACCGACGATGCTGTCGACACAGGCGGCGATGCCACCACCACGACCGTCGCAGCCAGCGGTGACATGGAGACTATTCGACTAGTTGTCAACCCCTGGACGGCTTCACGCCTTAACGCACTTGTGGCCAAGATCATCATCGAAAAAGAACTTGGCAACCCGGTCGAACTGGTCGACGTCAACGAGAATGACGCCATGTTCACGGGCCTAGCCGATGGTGACCTAGACGCGGTTTTGGAGATTTGGCCGTCGGGCGTCACCGAGGCCGAACAGTCATACTTTGCTGACGGATCTGCTGTAAACATCGGCGATCTGGGTACGGTTGGAAAGATTGGCTGGTTCGTCCCGAGCTACGTCATCGACGAGCATCCTGAACTCGCCACCTGGGAAGGCTTCAAGGATCCGGCGCTAGCTGCCCTGTTTGCTACCGCCGAAACGGGCGACGATGGCCGTTTCCTCGGCACCGATCCCTCCTACTCGCAGTACGACGAGCAGATCATCGCCAACCTCGACTTGCCATTCCAGGTTCAGTTCTCTGGATCGGAACCGGCGACGGTTGCCGAGGTCGAGGCCCGGGTAACCGCTGGAGAACCGATTGTTCTCTACTGGTGGACCCCAACTGCGGCCGTGTCGATGTTCGACCTGGTCAATGTTGAACTGCCTGCCTACACCGACGACTGTGCCGCATCGCAGGCTTCGGGTGATGGTGGTGTCGACTGTGACTACCCGGAGGATGTCATTTACAAGGCCGCCTCGGGAAAGCTCCAGGACAAGGATGCTGCAGTGTTCACGTTCCTGAGCAACTTCACCATCACGACCGAGGATCAGCTTTCGATGCTCCCACCGGTTGAGATCGACGGAGACGATCCGGTTGCCGTCGCCCAGAAATGGGTCGACGACAACGAGTCCGTCTGGAGCGCCTGGCTCCCGTAAATCGAGTGACTGCTGGAACCCTGGGTTCAACCCAGGGTTCCAGCACCCGTTTTCGGGCGATCCAGCCCTAGGTTCGGAAGGTACGGGTTTGGTTTTCCGTATGTTTCTCTTAGGAGAACGGAAAGACCTGGCCGACTGCGACTCGTTCGCGAACCACTAAGGTTTCGCACGACAAATGAGGAGAGGTGGCCGAGTGGTCGAAGGCGCTCGCCTGCTAAGCGAGTAAGGGGTTTAAACCTCTTCGAGGGTTCAAATCCCTCCCTCTCCGCCAGTCAACGAACCCCGGATTGTGTCCGGGGTTCGTTGGTTTCCGCCTGTGAACGGGTCGGTCCCATCAAGGCGGGGTCTCTGCGGCGACGGTCCGCTCCCAACAACCGCACACGCGGTTGACGATCAATTGGTTAGACGATCGACGCGATCCATTCTTCGACGAGGTCAGCCAGCACCGGCAAGGTAACCGCCCCACTCGTCAAGACGGTGTCATGGAAACTGCGAATATCGAACCGGTCGCCAAGTCGGTCCTCCGCCATGGATCGCAGTCGTCTGAACTCCCGCTGACCGATCTTGTAGGTGAGTGCCTGGCCAGGGAAGCCGATATACCGATCGACTTCGATTGCCACGGTATCGTGTTTGATGGGTGTGTTCTCAGTCATGTAGGTGATCGCCTGATCGCGCGACCATCCTTTGGCGTGGATTCCCGTGTCGACGACCAGACGAGCGGCCCGCCAGGCGTCGGCGGCCACCATGCCGATGCGATCGAGGTCACTCTCATAGAGGCCCATTTCGTCGGCGAGACGTTCGGAATACAAGCCCCACCCTTCCGAGTAGGCCACGACAAATCCGTAGCGACGGAACATGGGCAGGTCACCGGCTTCGGCATTGATGGCGCATTGGAGGTGATGACCCGGGACGGCCTCATGTACTGCGGTAGCCACCATGTCGAACCGATGGACCGTTTTCGGATCCGCCGTATTGATGAAGTAGGTCCCGGGTCGAGAACCATCAGACGGGGGAGGAAAGTAGTAGGCCGGAGGCATGTTGGGCGCCAGTGACGCCGGGATTTCTGCCATTTCGCAGGGTGCTTGGGGAAGGCGACCGAACCAGACCGGTGCCATCGCCTCGGCTTTCCTGATGACCGTTCGATTGAACTCCATGAGTTCTTCGGTTGAGTCGAATCGGAGAGTTTCGTCGGTCCTGAGGCGATCAAAGAGATCGGGGAGCGCCGAAATGCCGAGCGCCGCCTGCCCATAAATAGAAAACTCTTCCAGACTGTGCGCCATTTCCTCCAGCCCGATGTCATGGATTTCGTCGGCCGTCAGCGCGACCGTCGTGAAGTCCTTGATGAGGCGTTCGTAGTACTCGGCGCCACCATCGACCCAACTGAGTCCGGCCCGGTCTTGAGAGCGCCCATGCGGTGCGATCTCGTCCCTGATGGTGTCTCGATATTTTTGTATCGCGGGCCGCACCGACGCTTTGACGACGTCGGTCATGGCAGCAATCCAGGCGTCTTTTCCGCTCCACTCGGGGACGCTGATATTGATGAAAGGGTCGGTTTCGAACGAGGAGGCGAGGTAGGTGTCCATTTGGGCAAGGGACCGTTCGATGTTTCCCGTCGGGGGAACCTTCCCCTTTGCCAACCCTTCGAGATGCCACGCCAAGTGCCCTTCGATGAGACCGCCGACTTTGCGGTACCGCTCCAAAAGCATGTTGGCGTGTTCGGGTTGATCCGCCACGGTCATGCTCGATCCGGCGATGAGCATTGAATGAACGCCGAGCATCGGGTCGATGCGGAGCATGAGACCGAGTTCATCAATGGCCGTTTCGGACGACTCGACCGCGTCAATGAGCATCTGACGGGTGATGCGGTCCTGTTTGGGCAAGCTGCCAGGCATGATCGTCTCAGCCTGTCGGGCGACATCGCGCAGCTCGACCATGACCCGGGAAAGGCTGTTGGGAGTGACGTCGCTGATCTCGGAATCAAACCGGTGATCGCCGTACATCGTGGCGCTTTCCGGTGAGAAGCGCATCTGGAGATCCCAGTACTGGTTTGAGAGTTCGGCGATCCCCACTGTGTAAACTCCCTCTTGTCTCACCACCGATCGTTGCTGTTCGACCTATGCCCATTCGCAGCGAACGTTTCATAGGCTAATCTGTTGCGCACACGCACCCGTAGCTCAATTGGATAGAGCGTCTGACTACGGATCAGGAGGTTGGGGGTTCAAGTCCCTCCGGGTGTACTACTTCTTTGGTTGCTGCAAGGTCAGTCGGGCTCGGCGGATCCATGTGAGGTGTTGAGCTCGTTCGGCGCTCAGCCGTGCAGAACGCCAGCGTGGGTGACCACCAGACGGGTCAAGCGTGAAGGTGTGCCTCTTCACCTGGATACTGGCGTCGTCTCGTGTTGCTTTGGGCGTGCGGTTTTTGTCCTTGTCAGGAGTTCTCTTTGCAAGGCAACGAAAGTCGCCGCGAACGTCACGTTGATGACGACGATCAGTCCGAATAGTTCGGCCACGAGATACAGGGAGTCTCGAGGTATGTCCACCAGACCGATCGCCGACACGTTGAGGCCGAGGGAGACTACGAGGACGACAACGGTGAAGAAGATCGGCCCGATGTCAGACCGGCGCCGCCCGAAAAGCCTGCTGATCGCGGCAACGGCCGCAAGGGCGAAGAGGACTGTCATGGGCAGTGCCATGCGGATGAGTTCGTCGATCGGCCCTCCGTCCTCAATCACTTTTGCCAGTGTGGTGACAGGATCGAACACGACTACCGAAGCGGCACCGAGCAGCCCGAACAACGCTACGTACAAGAGGTTGTAGCCGAGCCAACTTCCGACGGAGGGCGCGTCGACCAGTCGCCCATAGCTCCATCCAATGCAGAGGCCGCAGATGGCACCGGCCATCATCATGATGCCCAGCATGTTCCAGATATCGCTGATGAACAGGTCGTGGGCGAGCGTGAAGACCAGAGCAGAAACGGCACCCGCCACGGCTCCCGAACCCAGATAGCCTGGCATGTGTGTGGTTTGTTCCTTCGACGCGGCGGCGAGTGGTTGTTGTCGGCTGTGCTGAGGTCCCTGCTTCATACGAACCCCTAACGTGACGTGGCGAGTTGAGCGCCTTGGTAGGAGGTATCGCGTCGGAGCTGGCCGCGCAGCTTCCGCGCCGTGACGGCGATCCAGAGGAGCAACGACCCGGCGAAGGTCCGCTGGGCGAGGCCTGCGAGAGTCTGAACGTCGATGGCCTGGGTGATCACGAACCAGACGAGTCCGGCAAGCGCCGTCGAGGCAGCAATCCGCGT
>CAJQPD010000347.1 GCA_905480085.1 uncultured Acidimicrobiia bacterium | reverse complement strand
CAAGCGCATGACGCGCAACCGCGTGAAGATCACCAAGATGAATCTGACGTCCTTGATGGATGTGTTCACCATCCTTGTGTTCTTCCTTCTGGTCAATTCGGGGTCCGTAGAAGTGGTCGAGGCACCGAAAAACGTGACGCTCCCGGAATCAAGAGTCGAAGCCAAACCTCGCGAGACGGTTGTGATATTTGTGAGCCCCGAGGAGGTTCTCGTCCAGGGCCAGCCGGTTGCGAAAGTCGAAGACCTGCTTGAGGGTCAGAGCCTCTCTACGTCTTCCATCACCGAGCGCCTCGCCGAACTGAAAGAGTCGGTTATCGGACCCAGCACCCTCGCCGTAGCCGGCAGCCTCGAGGTCACTATCCTTGCGGACAAATCGGTCCCGTTCATCGTCGTCAAGCGGATCATGTCCGCCTGTACGAATGAAGGGTACGAGAATGTCTCTCTCGCCGTAATTCACAAAGGGCAGCAGCTAGCCGCGCGCTGATTTGACTATGCACGAAGCCCATACCCCGACCGACGGGTTCGCCGAACAGGAACGTGCGCTCCGCGATGAGGTGGAGCGATCCGAACGCGCCCTCGAGGACCTGCAGCGTGAGCTCGACTCGGTCGACGACGAGCTGGGCGCACTGGCCCGGCGCAACCCGCAGTACGAGATGCTGGCGACTGCCTGCCGCTCGCTGGAAGAACTCGAGAATGCCGGCGCGGCCGAACTGTTCTGGGACGAGCGCGTGGATCGCGGACTCCGCGAAGATCAGATGCGAAGAGCTCAGCGCCGCCTCAGCGAATTCGAGACCGAGGTCAAAGACGTCGAGGCCCGACGCCGCGAGATTGCCGACCGCATCGGGATGCACAATGAGGCACTCGACTGTCTCCATTACGACCTCGCCGACGCCATCGAGCAGGAGGAGCGGCGAAAGGACGAATGGGTCGTCGAGCGCGAGGTTGGCGAACTGCCGATTCGCGACCAGGTCATGCCATGGACGCGGGGTTGCGAAGAGGATCAGCGGTTCCGCATGTCACTGGCGGCGTCGATCATCGTCGGTCTCCTTGTGGGCTGGCTCGCCAGCGTAGTCGACCTGCCAATTCCGGAACGTGCCGAGCTCATGGAGGTGCCGGAGCGTGTCGCTAAACTCGTGCGAGAGGAATTACCGCTGCCGCCCAAACCTGCGGAGGAACAACTTGTCGCGCAGGAGGAACCCTCAGAGCCGGAGCCTGGAGAGGTAGAGCCGGTTTCAGAACCGGTACCTGAAGCAGTAGAACCCCCGAAGGTTGCCGACTCCGCGCAACCCGACTCGAAAGAGCGAGTGAAGTCCAAGGGCATCCTCGCCTTCCGCGACAGTATTTCCGCGCGGGCGCAGGACAACATGACAGCGAAGCTGGGCGCGCAGGCGAAGCTCGGCAATACCGGCGACAAGACAATCGGCCGGCCCGAACGCGCAATGGTGACGACGACGGCACCGGGCTCGAGCGGCGGTATCAACCTGGCCAGCATTAGCCGCGATATCGGCGGCAACGGCGGTCAGGGCATACGCGACGTGCAAGTCAGCAGAGTCGCCACCTCGATCGGTGGCGGCGGCGCCGGACCGGGCCGGCCACTGAGCGGCGGCGCCATGGCCGGGCGCACCGACGAGGAGATCCAGATCGTCTTCGACCGGTACAAGGCCGCGCTCTACCGGCTGTACAACCGGGAATTACGCAAGGATCCGACGCTCAGGGGCCAGCTGGTGCTGCGCCTGACGATTGAACCGGATGGCACGGTTTCGCTGTGCCAGCTGCAGTCCACCGACATGGACGCGCCGATGCTTTCGCAGCAGATCGTCGATCGGGTCAGTAATTTCGACTTTGGCGCAAAGGATGGTATCGGCGCCATGACGATTATTTATCCTATCGATTTCTTGCCGGCGGCCTGATTCGGGCGCCGCCGCCAGCAGTTCGTCGGGGCAGGCATCTTGCCCCGACAGATTGACGTATTTCTTCATAAAAACAATTGGTTAAAATATTTCCAAGATGTCCGTCACGGAATTATGTCGAATGGATAGCGGGTTTCGAAAGATGTGACCCAGTTCAAGTTTCCACCGTAGCCGTTAGCGGATAGTTCGTCCAAGACAAAAGGCAAAGCCATCGAAAGATGGCGACGCAAAGTCACCGGCCTACCGAGTAAAACACTCCATGGCAGCGGGACCGCTCGAAGATCGAACTAACGTCGGGTCGTCCTCGCTGGTGATAGAAACGCACCGCCGAAAAGCTGACGACCCATGACCTCGACAACGCCACATGCGCACGCACACGGCACGGCCACAACGCAGGGATGGCAATGGCTATCCGTTGCCCGATCATGCGTGTGGATACTGGTCTCCTGCCTGCTGTTAGCTGCGGCGCCGGTCTCGGCGCAAGACTGCTCGGACTACCCGGACGGGATTCTCGATGGCGCCACCGGCATGGTTGCTCCGGCCCAGTTGCAGATCGACCGTAACTGCACGGTCCGCAACTTTCCGGCCGCCAATCCCCTGAGCACAAACTTCAGTTTCCTCACTCGGCCGGGTCAGACCGAGGATCGTTGGCTCATTGTATTCGACAACGTGGTCCACGTCGGCCAGATGGCTTGTAACGCCGTCGCCGGGCATCGCATCTGGTTCGTCAACGGCTCATCGAGCACGATCCAGGAGAATTGTCAGAACCTCCTCATCCCGGTGGAGAAAATCGACAAGCGCAACCCGAACGGACAGAACACGGCAACGGTCGGTGCCCCGTTCACTTACACGCTGACGATGCCGGTGCTATTCGATGCCGGCACCGGCACCGTCATTAACGAGATGGGATCGCTGAATGACCTGCACGGGGTCACCGTTACCGACGACCTGAATGCGACCGGCGCCGACCTTACCTATCTCGGTCACGTCGCCTACTGGCAGGACACAGGGGCACCGGTCCCGCATACGTTCTCCGAGATCAATGGCGTACTGACGTTCGACGACTTCCCGATCATTCCGGCCGACCGCCAGATCGTCATCGAACTCACTGTCGTCCTCGACGAATCTCCAGCCAACTCGCCAGGCACGCAGTTCGTCAATACCGCAAAGTGGGATTTCGGCCGCCTGATCGACGGCGTGTTCTACGAGCCACTGCCGGGTGAGTGGGGCGTAACCGAACCCCTGACGATCGCCGCGCCCGACCTCGTCGTCCGCAAAAACGGACCGGCAACACTCAATTTCGGCGAGGCTGCCGAATTCGTTCTCGACGTCCACAACATCGGCAATCTCGCCGCGTGGAATGTTTCGCTAATCGACTTCCTGCCGAACGG
>CAJQPD010000346.1 GCA_905480085.1 uncultured Acidimicrobiia bacterium | reverse complement strand
TGTTCCCCAACCGCTATCCCGAGTCCGACCGGCTCTCTGCTCGTATTGATGAACTGGCCAAGCAGCTGCCGGCGTTGATTGCGGGCTGCAAAACCTCGCCGGATCGGGCGACTGTAGAGCGGGCCGAGGAGCTGCTTGCATTTCAGCGAGAGCTGCTGGTGGAGCGCAACCCGTTGGTAGATTTCGAACGATTCCTGTTAATCCGCCGTCGGGAACGCAAGAAGGGCAAACAGACGCATGATCTGGCCCTGCCGCAGAATTGGGCCAACAACACACAGATCAAACCCTCGGAGAAGATTCAGAATCAAATTCTGTCTTTGGCCATCGATCAGCCCTATGAACAGGCCCGTGTTCTTCACCGTCCCGAGCGTCCAACGTTCGTGGGCGACATGGACATGCACTGGGACGCCGGCAGGATTCTCTTTTCTTCCACCACGCCTGCGAAATGGGAACTGTTCGAGCTGGATATCGACGGTCGGAACCTCCGGCAGGTTCAGACGATTCCCGATCGTGATATCGACAACTTCGATGCCTGCTACCTACCTAACGACGATATCCTCTTTACATCAACCGCCTGCTTCAAAGCGGTCCCTTGCAGTAATCATGACCAGGTGGCCAATCTGTTCCGGTTGTATCGCGAAACCGGGCAGGTACGCCAGTTGACCTTCGAGCAAGACCAGGACTGGTGTCCCACCATGCTGCCCGACGGCCGAGCTCTCTACCTGCGCTGGGAGTATTCCGGCTTGGCGCATTTTGTGTCCCGCATCCTGTTCACGATGAACCCGGACGGCACCGAGCAGCGCCAGTATCTGGGGGGAGGCGACTACTGGCCTAATGCCGTCTTCTACGCACGCCCCTGCCCGGGCGATCCGGGTAAGACGATCGGTATTGTCACCGGACACCACGGTGTCAAACGGATGGGCGAGCTGGTGTTGTTCGACCGCAATCGACCGGGCAAGGGTGTCAGTAGTGCCGTTCAACGCATTCCCGGCTATGGCAAGAAGGTCGAATCGGTCATCCTGGACGAATTGGTGGATGAAAGCTGGCCGAAGTTCCTGCATCCGTATCCACTGGGCTCGCAGAGCAACCGAACCGCCGCTGCCACGTTCTTCCTGGTGGCCGCGAAACTGTCGCCCGATTCGCCGCGTAACTTCGGAATCTACTTGGTGGATATCTACGACAATATCGTGCTGCTGGCTGCGGATCCGGATCCAGCCGTCGCGCTGCTGGAACCCTTGCCCGTACGCACCAGGCCCCGCCCGCCGGTCATTGTGGATCGAGTGGACCGCCAACGGCAGGACGCGACGGTTTTCATCCAGAGTATCTATCACGGCGACGGACTGAAGGGCGTACCACGCGGTACGGTCAAGAAGCTGCGCGTGATCGAGTACGACTTCACGTACCGCAACATGTCGGCCAAGAGCCATCAGATCGGCCTGGATGGACCGTGGGACATTCAGCGCATCCTGGGAACGGTCGATGTGGCCGAGGATGGTTCGGCTCACTTCCGAATCCCGGCCAACCGGCCGCTAGCCGTACAGCCTTTGGACCAGGAGGGTCAGGCTTTGGCGCTGATGCGCAGTTGGTTCACAGGCATGCCCGGTGAAAGGGTCTCCTGCGTCGGGTGTCACGAAGACCCGGAGGACACACCGCCCCCCGTCACGTGGGGACCTGCCGGCGTTCGCCCGGCACAGCAGATCGAACCGTGGTACGGTCCGGCGCGAGGCTTTGGATTCATCCGCGAAGTGCAGCCCGTGCTCGATCATCATTGCGTCGGCTGTCACAACGGCCAACCGCATCCAGAGCACCCCGGCAAGCCCGATCTACGAGCGGCCGACGCCGTACGACCGCCCCGGTCCGAGAACATCATGGGGCGGTTGAGGTTTCCTCCCTCCTACTTTGCGTTGCGCCGGTTCGTGCGAGGACAGACCATGGAAGGCGATCTGAAGACTCTGATGCCTTGCGAGCACCGAGCCAACACAACCCGACTCATCCAGATGCTCAAGCAAGGGCATCACGACGTGTGCCTGGAGCCGGAGGCGTGGGAACGGCTCTACGCCTGGATCGATCTGAACACACCGTGTTGGGGCTCGTGGCGCGAATGTGTCGGAAACGACGCCGTGGCTCAAGGCCTGCGACGCCGCTCCACACTGAAGGCCTACGCCGGAGTCGATTACCAACCCGGAGAGGTCTTTCCCGTCAGCTACCAACCGCCATCCGCCACGCCGTCCAGCATGAAACCGGCAGACTCGGCGCACAACATTCTGCACGATTCCGCCACCAATCTGGGAGGATGGCCGTTTGATGCGAGGGAGGCTCGACGACGACAGATCAGTGCAGGCTCGGCAATCCGGACCGTTGCGCTGCCTGGAGGAACGGACCTCAGACTGGTGCGCATTCCTGCCGGCACATTCGTGATGGGCGATCCGAACCGCACCGCCCGGTACGTGCAAATCGAATCGGATTTCTGGATGGCGGCTACGGAGATCACCAACGCTCAATTCCGCTTGTTCGATCCCCAGCACGATAGCCGAGTGGAACCGCGTGACAACGCACAGTTCTGCGAAAAGGACCGTGGTACTCCGTGCAATCTGCCCCAGCAACCGGTCGTCCGTGTATCGTGGCAGCGTGCCAATGCGTTCTGTCAGTGGCTTTCCCGGCAGACGGATCGCACCTTCCGCCTGCCGACCGGCGCCGAGTGGGAATACGCTTGCCGCGCCGGCTCGGATTCGCCCATGTGGTGGGGCGACACCGAAAGCGATTTTTCTCAGCTCGCCAACCTGGCAGACAAGACGTTTGGTGAAGTTCAAGGGATCTATGGTGGCAAATCCGTGCGCGTTCCTCCGTGGCGTCCTGCCGTCGACACGGTCGATGACGGCCATCACGTAGCGGCACCGGTCGCGACATTTGCGGAGAATCCTTGGAGGCTGTACGACATGCAAGGCAACGCCGCGGAGTGGATCGCCGATGTTGCTAATCACTCGGATCAACGCATCGCACGTGGCGGCTCCTGGTACGATCGCCCACAGTCGGCGACGGCCACCGCTTACGTCTCCTACCCCGCCTGGCAGGGTGTTTTTGACGTCGGGTTCAGAATCGTAATGGATGTTTCACACACCGAGGAGTAAGCCTCATGGCTCGGAAAAGGGGTCGGGAGTCGTTTTCAGAAAGACTCCCAACCCCTTTTTCTTCTCAAACTCTAGCAGGCATAGGCCCATGAAGAAGACAAGAACAAGGTGGTGTATTCGGCTGGTCATTATGGCGCTGCCTGCGCTTTCGATCCTAGACCTGCAGGAAGCCCGGGCAGCGTCAGAGTCGGACGAGATTGTGGCGATGGACCTGCTGACCGTCAA
>CAJQPD010000345.1 GCA_905480085.1 uncultured Acidimicrobiia bacterium | reverse complement strand
CCCTGCTGATCCCGGGCCTCGCCGTGTGTCAAACTTCAGGTGGTGCTGTCTTCGAGAACTTGTTTGAGGGCGTGCGAGGCCTGCCGAACCATTCCGGGGTTGGTATCCGACTAATACGGGGGCGCACAGATCGCTTGGTAGAGCGCTCAGCCGCGCCCTCGCAGCCACGAGGCGTCGTCGACCTGAAGTTCAGCTCGGAACCGATCGCGGCTGGCTCCGGCGTACAGGTACCAGGCTGGCTGAAGATCACAAGCGGGATCGCCAACGTTCACGCCGCCGAAGTCGATGACTGCTGATAACCGGCCAATCGGCGACCAGTGATGTCGGTAGAACTCTTGACGACCGTGACCTTCGGACCTTGAGGGGTAGTGGTCCGAACGCGAGTCGACCCTCCCAGGGAGTAGGGACCCTGTGTCGTCGATGCTGATCTCGGCATCCGCCGTGAACTCAGCCCGCCGGAGAATGCCATCGATCCGGGCCCGCACGTCGGATCGAGCGGCGGGAACCCGTATCCAGTCCTCGAGCAGGTCCGACGAGGTTGGAGGTTCCACTCCATGCTCGACCAGGAGCAGGCGGGGTCGGCCGTTGGCCCGTAGCCGCTCGCGTCGTTGTCGTTCACCCGGCCAGTGCAACAGTTCTACATCCACGTCAGGGAATATACGATCACATCATTTCTGAAGTGTTTCTGGCCTGTATCGGTAGTGCCAAAACGTTGTTCATTGCCTGAAACGGGGACGCCAGGGCCTTCGGCGGGTTTGAGAGACTCAACCGAGAGGACGCGAAGATCAGGCTCCGGCCGGCCATGGTGCGGTGGCGGTCGGCCACCCGCCTTCGGCCAGCCACTTATCGATGATGGGTTTGGACATTTCGTAGCCGGCCGCCTCGACCGCGCGGGATCTATGGAAATCCATCATGGCGACTTCGTAGATGGGGAGCAGGAGATACAGATCGGCGATGTTCTCCTCCACCAGGCGGTCGCGTTCGCGAATCGAAGCGGTGACCATGGATCGAAGCAAGATCGTCGCCGTACCTGGATACTGGCCGGCGTGTCTGATCCGGTCGCCTAATGCTCGCCATCCCGAAACTGACATTCCGAAGTCGAGTTGGGCATGTGGTCCAGTTCGAGGGGCGACATCGACCGCGATAATCGTCCCGGGAGTGAACTCCTGTTCGGCAACATCGATGGGGAGATTGTTGAGGACCCCTCCGTCGACGAGTAGGTCGTCGCCAAACGGTACCGGCGGAATGATCCCGGGGATCGCCAGGCTTGCTCGAATGGATTCGGCGACCGAGCCCCGACGGTGGACCATTACAGTCGACTGGGTAAGGTTGGTTGAAACGCATGCGAACGGATGCCAGAGATCTTCAATTTCGCTATCGCCGAAGGCCTCACGGAGGCCATGGGCAATTTTTTCGCCTTTGATCAGGGCCACGACCGGGATCGTGTAATCGAGGACATCGGCGAAATGCTTTTCGGTTAACTTCATACTCTCGGCATGTGACCCGCCTGTGGCGTAAAAACCGGCCAGCACGGAACCTATCGACGTCCCAACGACGGTGTCCACCGGGACACCCATCTCTTCGAGGGCCCGAATCACACCTAAATGGGCGAAACCTCTGGCTCCACCACCGCCGAACACCAATGAGGTGCTGTGGCCGGTGATGAGTCGAGCCAATCGGGCAGTGTCGCTCGTGCGGCCGGTCAACACATGTGCGACGTTGCTCATACGGTGCCGATCCATCAATGCTGCCGTGCCGCTCGGACGTTCGGTACCGACAGGGTGGATGATGGCCAGCCAGCGATTCTGCGTCGGCACGGTCCCCGCCGCGCCAAGGATTTCGGAAATTCGCCTTTGCTCTGCTTCGCCGGGTTGGGCCGAACAGGCAATGACCAGGCGGTCAGCCTGGCGAATGCACCGCCGGGTCCACTGGGTCAGGTCGGGGTCGGTGTGGAGCAGGAGATGGTCCGTCGACAGTTCCAGCGTGTGCAAGAACTCGCTGAGCCGGTAGTCCCTGGGGGATCCAGCCGGTGATTGTGCGATACCGGGCAAGTCGAGGTCGGCGTCTGCGCGTTCGGATGAGAGTACTTCGGCGGTCCCATGACGAAGGGTTTCGGTCAACAGTTCGGACAGGAGGTCTCCGGCCTGGTCGGTGGTAACTGCGATGCAAACCGTGGTGGCGGCTTGCTTACGATTGGTGGGAGTGGCTCTGGCAAAGACACTGCCGATGGCCAACACAGCGGACGGATGGTTGACCAGGATCTGCTCGAAGTCGCTCCTGTGTACTTCGAGCAGGGTCGTATCCCGGCTGGCAACCACTGTCTCCTGGCTGACTCGAGGAGCCAGCAGCGCTTCCGGCGAGATGAACGCTCCGGGACCGTACTCGGTTCGGACCCCATTGGGGGTGGTGCCCTGGAGTCGGCCCGAAAGAACGACGTGCCCGAATTCGGTCACCGTACCGGCGTCTCTCAATGTGGTGCCCGCCGGAATTCGTTTCCACGTTATGTGTTCCTCGATAGATCGCTGGAGTTCGTCGCCGAGTCCGCCGATGTGGCGGCTGATGAATCGGTGGAGTGAGTTGTGGTCCAATCGGCGGATGGCCAATTCGGTTACTTCCGTCGCCAGATTCGGATCGGCGGCCATCAACTTCTCGAACTCCACCCGTGAGTAACCGAGAAGTTCGCAATCTGATGCTGCCACGATGGTGGCCGTGCGAGGGGTTCCAGCCAGGGCGGCCAGCTCACCGACCAGAACGCCGGCACGGAGCCGGGCGGCCCGGATGGGCGTCTGGTCACCGACGGTCACGAGTACGTCGAGGTCTCCCGATTGAAGGCGATATACGTCATCCGATTGCTCGCCGGCGACCATAAGAGTCTCGCCAGCGCGCAGCCTTAGAATGCGTCCATTCACCGTGTTTCCTCCCCCCGTGGGGGCGATCTTAGCCAGGAGGCGCCGGCGGTTGGTGGGTAGATCCAATCCGAATCTGATAGTTCCGACCCTGTTTCACGGCTCCTTCTGCACGATTTGAATGAAGTACCGCGTGGACTGGGTATCCTGAAGACGACCCTGATCGAAAGTTATCGTGAGCGGCCTGCTGACATCCATAAACTCACCTCGAGACCTCGACGCGCTGAGCGAGGCACAACTCGTTGAACTTGCCGGAGAAATCCGGGAATTTCTGGTCGATCGCATTTCCAAGACCGGGGGGCATCTATCCCCCAATCTCGGAG
>CAJQPD010000344.1 GCA_905480085.1 uncultured Acidimicrobiia bacterium | reverse complement strand
TCCGGTTCGCCGCCGATACCGGGAGGAATACAACACGCGGATGGTCGGCGAAACCGATCCGGGTCGGGAGGCGACAGAATAGGCACGGGGAACGCAATGCCAGCAGCGAAGCCTCTTGGGATTGGCCTTCTATCGGGGATCACTCACCGATGTCCAGGACCTTGATCTTTCCATTGGAGATCATTCCCATGCGTGTGACGGCCCGGGTGTTCTGGCCGGTGCCGTCCCATGTGATGGGGCCGCCGATTCCGCGCCAGGGTGAGGTCTCGGCCAGTGCTTGGCGGATATGCGCGCGATTCAAGCTGGTGGAGTTGATGGCCTCTAGCAGCAGGGTGGCGGCATCGTAGGTGAAGACCTCGGCGTAGTCGGGTTCGGCATCGAATCGAGCTTTGAATGCACGCACGAACTGCCGGGTTCGCGCGTCCGGCTGCGGTGGCGGGAAGAGCAGAGGAATCCGGACGCCTTCCGCGGCCGGACCGGCGAGGCGGAGGAACTGGCGTCGTCCGAGGGGGGCAGCGCCGAAAACCACGCTCTTGATGTGGGATTGGCGAAAGGCCTTGAGCACCCGGGCAGCGTCGTCTGGTTGCGCGCTGAGGATCACGACCTCGGGTTCGACTTTCTTCAGCGCATCGAGCTGGACCTGGAGATCCGGCTTGCCGGGATCGAAGTCGAACCGGTGATGGGGAGACCGGTTTCGTTTTCCAAAAGCCTTGAGGATTTGCCGGGTGGCCATTCTGGAATCGTGGTCGGTGGCGCTGAAGACGACGCATCGGTCTTCCGGATCGGGATAGTCGGCAACCACGTGCCCGGCGATCACTCCGGCCAGTTGATCATCGCCGGGCGCACAGGAGAACATCCAGGGAACGCCGGCAAGGTTGACGGATATGTCTGTGCTGACCGGACTGACCAGGGAGAGGCGCGCCTTGGCGACGATTTGTTCGGCCAGGTGCGTGCCGGGCCCATCGACGGAACCGAGGATGGCCCATGGGTGTTTTTCGTACACCAGGCGCGCCAAATGACGGGCGCCCGTTCCCCAAGGATCCTCGGCCCAGCACGGCAGAAGACGGAACGGCCGGCCCCGGTATCCACCCTTTGCGTTGGCCTCTTCCACGGCCAGTGAGGCGGCCCACCACATTCCGGCGTGATGCTCATCGTCCGGGTCGAACGGGCCGAACGGGCCGAACCATCCGATCCCCACCTCGTCAGGCTGCTCGCGGTCCGGCTTTGATTCGCCCGACTCCGGGCCGGCGTACTCCAGGGTTCGATCCCGGAAGCGCAGGAACGGAGAAGCGCCGGGAGCCTGCGTGTCCTGGGACACGGCCGTGCCACCAAACGAAAGACAAGCCGTGACCAGGACCGGAAACAGGCGACGGAGACACCTTGGAGGGTTGTGGATCATGACTCGCTTCTCCTTCCCGGTCTATCGGGTGGGAGGCAGGGATGCGTCGCGCTTGATCCTCTCCCGGTCGATGACCCTGCCGCGCGGCACGCCCAGGTCTTCGCGGGAGCAAAACTTCCAGCGGCCGTTTTCCCGGCGCGCCAGGTAGACTCCGCCCGCGTCGTCCAAGGCGGCGCTGAGTGGGATGTCACCGGTCACGCCCGGCCACGGTTTGGAGCGATAAGCCAGTATGTCGCGGATCTTGGCGCGGTTGAGCCCCGCGGTTTGAATGGCCCAGATGAGCATGTTCATGCCGTCGTAGGCGTGGGCGGCATAGGTGCCGGGCGGGGCGCCGAAGCGTTCCCGAAAGGCGCCGCGGAATTCCTCCAGTTTCGGATCTTGGCGGGCGGGGTTCCATGGGTAGCCGCAAAGGACGCCCTCGGCGTTCTCCCCGGCGATCCGGACAAAGGAATCCGAGACCGAGCGGTCGCTGCACAGGTAGGGCTGGCTCATGCCGCGGCCGCGCATCTGGTTGAGAAACCTGGCCGAGTCTTCGGCATCCCCCCAGTGCACCACCGCCTCGGGGCGGGCGGCTTCGATGCGGTCGAGCTGCAGGGAGAAATCCTCCTCTCCGGCATTGTAGGCCATTTCCACCACGATGGGATGGCCGAGCCGGCGGCTGCCGTCCCGGATTTCGCGCACGCCGAAGCGTCCGTAGCGGTTGCTGGCGCGGATGATGGCGACGCGTTCCAGATCCAGTTTCCGGTAGAGGTAGTCGAGGATGAAGTAGTTCTGCTGGCGGTCGTCGCCGATGCAGCGGAAGACCCATGGGATGTTCGTCTCGATGTAGGTGGGATCGGTGTCGCCGGAAGTCAGCATCGGCAGTTCCGCCTTCAAGGCCACGCGGATGGCGATGTGCGTGTTTGCACCGTCGATCGTGCCGAGAATGGCCCAGACCCTGTCCTTGTAGGCCATGGTGATGATCTCGTTGCCCGACGCACCCCACAGGCCGTTGTCGTTTCGGACCACCAGTTCGAACGGGACCTTGCGTTTCTGATAGCCCCCCGATTTGTTGGCCTGCTCGACGGCCAGCTGGCAGCCGCGCAGCATGGCGATGCCAAGCTCCTGGCCGTGGCTCTTGCCGCCCGTCGCGACGGACACGGTGGGTTCGATCGGGCCGAGAAAACCGATCTTCACCGTGTCGATGTGTTCCGGTTCCGGGATCGCCCGGCCGGGCCCGGTGTATTCCATCTGGAGGAGGAAATGTTCCTTGAACGGTTTGACGTGGCGGAACGGTTCCATATCCACCGGTGAGAACGCGTAGTTGGAGTTGATCTTGAGCGGGAGGTCGGGCAGTTCGTAGGGCCCGATATCGATGCGCTCGAGGACCGTCGCGGTATCGAGCTGATCGGCGGTGAGCCCGGACGGATCGGGTGGCGTCGGGGCGTCGGCGATCACGGCGGGGGGCTTCGCCGGCGGTGCCAGGCGGGGGTAGTAGCCCCGGCCCCTTCCCCGGGCCAGTCCCTTGGAGGTCGCCACCCACACGTCATTGCCGTCGAAATCCACCCCGAGCACGTAGTTGTGCGGCAGGCTCAACCCGGTGGGCACGGTCGCCAGCACGGTATGACCCTGTTGGATGACGGCCCGGCCGGTGCCGGCCCCGGGATCGGAGGTGTATGTGACCCAGGTGTCGGTCTCGAAGTCGGCCACCACCCCCAGGCCCTTGTCGGTGCAAAACCAGGCCTCATGGGCGCTGCGACCCTTGACGGCATTGTGGAAGTCACTGGGCACGCCGCAGTCATGGGCGAAGTAGCCCCGCCAGTGGCGTCCGTCGTAGCGGCAGGCGCCGAAATAGGTGGAGACCCAGAGAATCTTGTCGACGGAACTCACGCCGGTCGTGATGACATGGACGATGCCGTCATCACGGTAGAGGTCGATTTCCATTTCCCCGTCCGGGTCGAGGTAATCCTTCCATCGTTCGGTGGCGACGTCGAACTCGAGGACGCCGCTGCCCCAGACGCCAAGATAAACTTTCCCGTCGGCGTAGTCGCATCCGTAGTTCCAGATTTCCTCCATGGGCGCGTTCTTCTCGGTGTAGATGTCCCACTTGCCACTGACGGTGTTGTAGCGGCTGGCCCCGGCGGTGGTGGCGCACCAGACGTTGTCGTTTTCGACGACGACACCGTAGACGACATCGTTCACCAGTCCGCTGTTGAGTTGGTGGAAATGGTCGAAGCGACCGGCGCTGAAGCGGGCCAGGCCGCCGCCGAAGAAACCGATCCAGATCTCGTCGGTCTTGGGATTGACGTCGATTGCGGAAACGACCCGCCATGGCAGGCCGTCCTTTTCCGTCCACGACTCGATCTTGCCGGTCTCCTTGTCGTAGCGGGCGAGGCCGTTTTCGGTGCCGATCCAGACGTGCCGTCCATGGCAGGTCACGGCGAAGACATGATCGTCGGGCAGGCCGTCCCCGGTGGTGAACTGTTCCCAGTCGGTGTAGACGTAGGGCAGGGTCGTGGTCCCGGGTTGCGGGCTGTCAGCTCGTTCGTCCCCGGGATTGGCGGCGGCGATCGGGATCGCACAGCACACCAAGGCAAGCGCGAGCGCCCGGTTGAGATTCGAGAGAAGGGCGGTGTGCATAATGTTAGGGGGGGCTGGGAGAGCACCCGAAGGGCGGACTAGAGGGTCTTGAGATACTCGATCAAGTCGTTCAGTTGGTCCTTGGTCATGTCGTTGGTGACACCATGTTGATCGTATGGGTTGAAGGTGGTCCAGATCTCCTCGAGGGTCCGGGCCATGCCGTTGTGGAGGTAGGGGGCCGAGTCGTAGATGTTCAACAGGTGGGGTGAATCGAATTCGCCCGCGCGATCGAGCGGCATCTTCGTGCCGACATCGTGGACAAAGCCGTCGTTGTAGAGGGGCGGCGGGTGGCAGTTCACGCATCGTTGTTTGACCGGGATCAGCCGGCCGTCATTGGTGCGGGTGCGTTCGAACATGGCCTTGCCGCGCCGCTGGGCCGGGGTGAGCGGCGCGCCCAGTTTGCGATAGCGGTTGGGAGGCCGCGGGATGGTGCAGATATAGGTGTCGAGGGCGGTCAACTCGTCCGGCGTGAAGGGCTGGATCCGGGTGAAGAACACCGCCAGGCGCGGGCCGCATTGGC
>CAJQPD010000343.1 GCA_905480085.1 uncultured Acidimicrobiia bacterium | reverse complement strand
CCTTCATCGACGAAATGCACACACTCGTAGGAGCGGGAGCCGCCGAAGGATCGATGGACGCCTCCAACATGCTCAAGCCCATGTTGGCCCGTGGTGAGCTGCGGTTGATCTGCGCCACCACCCTCGATGAATTCCGCAAGTACGTCGAAAAAGACGCCGCTCTCGAACGCCGATTCCAGCCGGTGCTCGTCGAGGCGCCCTCGGTCGAGGACACGATCGGGATCTTGCGAGGACTCAAAGAACGCTACGAGGTTCATCATGGAGTCCGCATCCAGGACTCGGCTCTGGTCGCCGCCGCGGTGTTATCTGATCGGTACATCACCGGCAGACATCTTCCCGACAAGGCGATCGACCTCATCGACGAGGCGGGCTCGAAACTGAGAATCGAGATCGACTCCATGCCAGACGAGATCGACGAGTTGGAGCGGCGCATTATCCAAATCGAGATCGAGCGAGCGGCACTCAAAAAGGAAACCGACAACGCCTCCCGAACCCGGCTCGAAGGATTGGAAGAGGAACTCGCCAACATCTCCGAAGAGCGCGATCGGCTCACTGCCCACTGGTCGCTTGAGAAGGAGGCCATCACCGAGATCCGATCGCTCGCCGAATCGATCGAAGAAGCTCGCGCCGGAGCCGAACGAGCCGAACGAGCCGGCGACCTGCAGAAGGCCGCCGAGCTCCGTTATGGATCGCTCCCCTCGCTCGGCGAACAATTAAAGGCCGGCCAGGCAAAACTCGAACAGCTCCAGTCGAGCATGCGAATGTTGACCGAAGAGGTCGACGAGGAGCATGTCGCCGAGATCGTCAGCCGCTGGACCGGAGTACCTGTGTCACGCCTCATGGAAGGCGAAATCCAAAAACTGGTCCGCCTTGAAGATCATCTGCACCACCGGGTGGTCGGCCAGGATGCCGCCGTGAGAGTCGTCGCAGACGCCATCCGGCGGAGCCGGGCTGGGCTCGCCGATCCGTCACGTCCAATTGGTTCCTTCGTCTTCCTCGGCCCGACCGGGGTTGGCAAAACCGAGCTGGCCAGGGCACTGGCCGAATTTCTGTTCGACGACGAGCAGGCGATGGTCCGCATCGACATGTCCGAGTACATGGAAAAGCATTCGGTATCGCGACTCATCGGCGCTCCTCCCGGATATGTCGGTTACGACGAGGGCGGCCAGCTAACCGAAGCGGTCCGGCGCCGTCCGTATTCGGTAATCCTGCTCGACGAAATCGAGAAGGCCCATACCGACGTGTTCAACGTGCTGCTGCAACTCCTCGACGACGGGAGGCTGACCGACGGCCAGGGCCGCACCGTCGACTTCTCGAATTCGGTGCTCATCATGACATCCAACCTCGGATCAGAGATGATCACGCCGGACCTCCCCGACGAGGTGGTGTCCGAGCGAGTCATGGCGGTCGTCCGGAGCCATTTCCGACCCGAGTTCCTGAACCGGATCGACGACCTCATCGTGTTCCATCGGTTGACCAGGGATGACCTTCGCAAGATCGTCGAGATCCAGTTGGCGCTGGTCCAAGATCGTCTGGCCGAACGAGCTGTCACACTGGCAGTATCCGATGCCGGCCTCGACTGGCTGGCAGACCACGGTTACGACCCGGCCTACGGTGCCCGCCCGCTCAAGCGCCTGATTCAAACGGCCATCGCCAACCCGTTGGCCATCAAGCTGCTGGAAGGCTCCTACCCGGAGGGATCAACGATCCAAGTCGACGTACAAGGTGACGAACTAACCATCCTCTAGAGCCAACCCGGGATAGCTAGGGGTCGAGCATCTGCAGGAAATCGGCGCAACGGATCGACTCCTCGTTCTCGCCGATCGCTTCGGCCATTCGGCGCAAGCCGTCAAGGCTGCGGAGAAATCCGGTATTCGATGGGTGGGTCCAGCGGACGTACCCGGAGCCCTTCCATCCGTTTTGGCGGAGGGCATCGAGCCCCCGGTGGTATCCGATCCTGAAGTAGGCGTACGCCTCGACTTTGGCCCGTACGTCGAGGGCCTGGCCCTCGACCAACTCACCAAGGGTCGCCCAAACCAGCGGGTTTTCGGGGTATTGGGTGACGACTTTGGCCACGGCGATATGGGTTTGCGGTTGCGCCTGAGCCCGCGTCAATGCCGCCAGCAGCTCGTCGGGTGGGTCCGGCAAAATGACGTTGGGGGGACCGTCCGCATTGAACGATACGTTTGACATATCGCCGACGATACACGGTCGAATGCTCATCCGGTCAATAGGATGGGACTAGACACTCAAAGAAACCAGGGAACCGGAGTCATTCCCCGGCGTCTCCCTGGAAAGAGAGGAGACAAGGGTGGATGAGTTCTGGAGACCTTTTTGGACGGTCCTGGCAGTTGCCCTCGTCGTAGGTGAGGTAGCGACGGCCGGGTTCTTTATGCTTCCGTTCGCCATCGGGGCAGGGGTGGCCGCGGTGATGTCATGGACGGGCTTGCCCGTGGCAGCCCAGTGGGCCGCCTTCGTGGCGACTGGCACGCTCGCCTTCATGTGGATGCGCAGGTTCGCTCGATCCGACGAAGTTCACCCCATCGGCGCCAATCGGTTCGATGGGGCGACGGCTGTCGTTATCAAGGACATCAACCATGTGGCGGGTACCGGGGCGGTCCGGATGGGAGCCGAAGAATGGCGGGCAGTAAGTGACGCCACCGACATCCCCGAGGGAACGGTCGTCGACATTATCGAAGTGCGGGGAACACGGTTGGTCGTGACCCCGGCCAGGGAAACCAAGAGTGAAGGAGAGTGAATGCCTAATTTTGCCGCGTTCGTAATCATCTTTTTGGCGGTCATGGGGTTTTACCTCGTGTTCGCGTCCATCAAGGTGGTCGCCCAATACGAGAAGGGTCTCGTCGAAACGTTCGGCAAGTACCGCAAGACGGTCGACCCGGGGCTGAATTTCATCATTCCGTTCGCCCAGACCATCACACGAGTGGACATGCGTGAACAGGTGGTCGATGTAGCTCCCCAAGAGGTGATCACGAAGGACAACGTGGCGGTAACCGTCGACGCCGTCGTGTATTACGAGGCGACCGACCCGGTCAAGTTGAAGTACAACGTTGCCAACTTCATCGTGGCCGCCACCAAACTGGCCCAAACGAACCTAAGGAACATTGTTGGTGAGCTCCAACTTGACGAGGCGCTCACGTCACGGGAACTCATCAACACCCAGTTACGCCAGATTCTTGATGATGCCACCGACAAGTGGGGAACCCGGGTGGTGCGGGTTGAGATCCAGCGGATCGAGCCACCGCCCGATGTCACCCAGGCAATGCATCGCCAGATGAAAGCCGAGCGCGAACGACGGGCCGTCGTTACCGAGGCCGAGGGTGAGAAGACCTCGGCGATTCTGCGGGCCGAGGGTGTCAAACAACGCGACATTCTTCAGGCCGAAGGTAAGGCAGAAGCCATCAAGCGGGTTGCCGAAGCAGACCGCTACCAGAAGGAAACTGTCGCCGATGGTGAAGCCAAGGCCATCGATCGCGTTTACAAGGCCATACACGATGGCAACCCGAGCAACGACCTCATTGCAATCAAGTATCTGGAGGCCCTGGCGGCTGTTGCCAACGGCACCGCTACGAAGATCTTCATGCCAATGGAAGTCTCCGGCATCTTGGGAAGCATCGGCGCGATCGGCGAGTTGTTCACCGACAAGGGCAACAACACGGCGTCCATGCCAATCGGAGAGCCGATGGACGTACCACCATCACCGATGGCACCCAGGCCGCCGGCCGGCAGCTAGCGAATCGATTCAGCTACTCGCCGGGCATCGTCTACGGTGCCCGGCGGGTATATGAATATCGAGTAGGCGTCACAACGGTCAGGCGATTCTGCCCAGGCGAGCGCCCACATACCGTCGGCGAGCGGACCAAGAGCTCCCGTCGCCTCACGAACTTCAAAGCGCTCGGTCGCTCCCACCCAACCGGTCGGCGGCAATGATCCTCGGACCACCACCATGGCCGGCTCCCCTTCATCGTTCGCAAAGACAATCTGGCTGGTCCCCGGAATCGATGTGAACAGGTCTCCATAATCGCTGGCAATCGCCTGTGACGCCGACACGCTCTCTGGCGGGACACCGATCACAACATCAGGCAGCGGGCAAGGCTCAAGTTGCACCAAGCTGGTCGATGTCGTTGCCGGGCTGGTAGAGCGGGGGACGCTGGCAGACACCGACGATGAGGTGGGGGTGGCTGAGACGCAACCTGCCACCCACAGAAGGCAACACATCAGCCAAGCCCGGGTCGTCATACCGAACGATGGTAGGCGACGTAGCC
>CAJQPD010000342.1 GCA_905480085.1 uncultured Acidimicrobiia bacterium | reverse complement strand
CTCGGCTACGACATTCCCATCTTCCCTAATTTTGGACACGACGGGCAAGCTGCATACGTCGTTGCCCGTCAACCATTCGGAGGGGAGGCGGGGGACGAGTTGGGTGCTCCAGCCTTCCGGTATCGGCGATGGCTATACCCTGCGCTGGGAGGAGGCTTGGGAATGCTGTCGCCCCGAGCCACCATTGTGGGGCTCGCCGTCTGGTCGGCGATCGGGTTTGGACTGGCCGCGGCTGCCCTCGTTGTGATCGGTGAGACGTACGGGGTCCGCTCTCGCCTGCTGGCTTTGGCGGTGTATCTCAACGTGGGGTTGATCCTCTCCACGGTGATTTCGACGCCCGACTCGCTTGGACTGGGCCTGTCGCTGGCCGGAGTGGCTGCCTACCGTAAGGATCGTCGGGGCCTTGCAGTGCTGTTGTTGGTGGCGGCCGTTCTCACCAAGGAACAATTCCTGATTTTTGCAATTGCCGTGGCGATCGACGCTTGGATAGGAGGCAAACGACGAGTAGCTCTCAGCTATTTGCTGGTGCCGGTCGGGGTCCTGGCCGTCGTCAGCCTGATTGTGGTCTTGGCTTTCGGCGGAAGCGGCGGCCTCGGCTCCAATGTCACGGCCCCGTTCCTCGGAATTGTCGAAGCGTCACATGGCTGGAGTTCTGCCTACGTCGTTTCCCGACGAGCCTCATATTTGAGTTTGTTCGGAGTGGCGGCCATCGGCCCCCTGGCCATCTGGTCCCGACAACGTCTGATTATTCTCATGTCCGCGGGATGGTTCGCAGGAGCGGTTCTGGGGGGCGAGGTCGTGTGGCGGAAGGGAACAGATTCGCTCCGAGTGTTTGCGGCCCTCTGGCCGCTTATGGCGTTGGCCGCGATCGTGGCGGTGCGCGAGCATCGGCGCCGGCCGGCCGGCGAGAACTAGGCTCCCGGCATGCCGGAACTTCCAGACATTGTTGTCTACGTAGAGGCCCTCGAACGCTTTACCGTCGGTCAAACGCTTGAGAAGCTCCGGGTGCGTTCGGTGTCGCTGCTTCGTACCTACGACCCACCGGTGTCGGCTGTCGAAGGCAAGAAGGTTCTCGGGTTCCGGCGGATCGGCAAACGAATCATCTTCGAGTTCGAAGATGACTTGTTCATTGTTCTTCATCTCATGGTGGCCGGGCGCTTGCGGTGGGTTAAGAAGGGCCAGGCCGTACCCAACAAGGTGGGGTTGTGTGCGTTCGACTTCCCCGATGGCACCTTGATGCTGACCGAGCAGGGAACCAAGAAGCGAGCGTCGTTGCATATTGAACGAGGCATCGATGCCGTTCTGGCTCACGACCGGGGTGGTATCGAACCACTTTCGGCGAGTCGGGCGGAGTTTGCTGGAGCGCTCAGCCGGGAGAATCGCACCATGAAGAGAGGATTGACTGATCCGCGTATTTTCTCGGGCATCGGCAACGCCTATTCAGATGAGATTCTGCATAAAGCGAAGCTGTCCCCGGTAAAACGAACCAAGCAATTGACCGAAGATGAAATAACCAGGCTGTACGAGGCTACCCAAGGTTCCTTGCGGGAATGGACAGAGCGGCTTCGGGCCGAGGTCGGTGACGGGTTCCCTGACAAGGTGACTGCCTTCCGGAAAGACATGGCAGTCCACGGTAAGTTCGGAGAGCCCTGTCCGGTTTGTGGATCGAAGGTTCAGCGTATCGTGTATGCAAGTAACGAAACGAATTACTGCGCTACCTGCCAAACCGACGGCAAGTTGCTCGCTGACCGTTCGTTATCGAGATTGCTTAAAGACGACTGGCCCAAGACCATCGACGAGCTCGAATGACCGGTTGACAGATCGAACGTATGTTCGATATCATGGCGTGTCCCTCCGATATGAGTGGACATGGCAGCAACGACTCTTCTCCAACAAAGGGTGCGACAAAAGGCACTCCAAACCGCCAATCAACGTGGCGGGCAAGCTTCACGGGAGGAACTCGCGGCGCTTATCGCAACCCACACAACCACGTTGTCAGGGCCGGCAACCGAGTTAACGCTCGTCCCGGGGCGAGTGATTGGTTTGGAGGGGCCGGTGGGAACGGGACTTACTCGGTTGGCCCTGGTGATGCTGGCTGAGATTGCGAGTCGAGCCCCCGTGGCAATTGTTGATACGCGGGGATGGTTCTGTCCGGTTGCGGCCTGGGAAGTTGGGATTCCTCCGGCACGTCTTTCCGTGATTCGATGTTCTGATGCTGAGAAGTGGCCTTCTGTATTAGGTGCGTTACTCACCGGGCTGGGGGGCATCTATGCCGAGGTGCCCCCAGGGGTTCCTGATCAGGTACTTCGCCGCCTCTCCGCCAAGGCACGTCAAGAACGAGCAGCGGTTGCGTTGCGGCCGATGAGTGGCCAGTTGCCGGCAGGCATAACCCACATGCGTCTGACCGCTGAGCGGGTCACCTGGTCAGGGCCGGATCGAGGACATGGGCGCCTCACCGGGCGAAGCTTATCCCTGTACGCATCTGGCAAAGGGGTCCGAGGAATAGAACAACGATTTGGAGTTGAAGACGATGGAACGAGTGATGTGCATCTGGTGGGAAACCTGGGCACTGTTTCGCCCGGACGCGCCGTCGGATAAGCCATGTGTCGTAGCCGATAACCATCATGTCGTTGCCGCCAATCAGGCTGCCCGGACCGCCGGAGTCGTCCGGTGTATGAAGCGGCGAAGTGCCGAGGCGGTTTGTCCGGGAGGTTTGGTGCTCGACCAGGACATCTCCGCCGAACTAGCCCGATTTGAACCAGTGGTCCGCAGCATTGAGGATCTGGTTCCGATGGTCGAAGTAGCCGAACCGGGATTGATATTTTTTGATATCGCCGGGGCGGTTGCCTTCTATGGGGGCGAGGGGGAACTCGTCGAACTTGTTGCCAAAACCATTCAGACCCGTGAACGACCGCGAATCGGAGTAGCCAATAGCCCATTCGCTGCCCGGCGAGCCGCCGGAGTGGCTCACCCTGGTGGGGTTTATGCCGTTACCGATGACGCCACGTTCTTGACTGACATGGCCATCGATTCCCTTACCAACCAGGATTTGGTGGCGACGTTTCGTTGGTTGGGTATATCCACACTCGGCCAATTGTCACAACTACCTCGCGACACCATTGTTTCTCGGTTTGGGGCGGAAGGGTTACGGGCTCATCAGCTGGCCAGTGGACAGGATCGCTCGACCCAACCCCGAGCTGTGCCTGTCGATGTATTCGTCGAGCGTCGATTTGAGGACCCGCTGGAGCGTCTGGAACAGGTTGGATTCGCGGCCAGAGCTGCGGCGACCGAACTGGTGGGAGAGTTGCGGAGAAACGGTTCAGCCACTCATCGGGTAGAGGTCGAAGCTGAAGCGGCGGATGGGGCTATTCGGTTGCGGGTTTGGAGAAACGCCGATCCCTTTGATGAGGGGATGTTGGCCGAGCGTGTCTGGTGGCAATTGCGAGCCTGGATCGAATCCCATGGCATAACAGGTGGGATGGTTCGACTACGCCTGTCTCCTGCCGATGTGTCAGGGGGAGGGCGTCAGTTGGGTTTCTTCGAAGACACAATGGCAGTGATGGAGGCCGATCGAGCTCTGGCCAGGGTGCAAGCCTTGATCGGTCCTGATCAGGTGTTGGGAGCGGTACCCCAAGGCGGGCGAGACCCCGCTGACCGGGTGAGTTGGCATCGATGGGGTGAACCACCGGAACTCGTTGCGTCAACCGCTCCTTGGCCCGGGGCGACTCCCGGTCCGTCGCCCGCCCTGGTTACCTCACAGCGAATCGAAGTGGAATGGGATGAGGAGCAACCCGCCCGTGTTCGGCTGCGTAGCCGCTGGGAACCAGTTCTCAATTGGGCGGGCCCGTGGCGTCGGACTGGCCGGTGGTGGGCTGGCGAGCCCGATGCGGATCGGTATCAGTTGGTCACTTCGGTAGGAGCATTGCTGTGTGAACGGCGAGAGGGGGGAATGTATCTCATCGGCCTCTATGACTGATCGGCGTCACTTTCGGCTCTGGTGGTGCGGGTCGGTCAAAAGTTGGTCATTGAGATCGGCTAGATCGGCGGCAATCGCCGCTCGGACCTGTTCGGAAAGCGACGCGATGTCGTCTTTGGTCATGCCGACTGTCTCGATTGGATCGTGGACTCTGGCCACGATCGGTCCGCC
>CAJQPD010000341.1 GCA_905480085.1 uncultured Acidimicrobiia bacterium | reverse complement strand
GCCTTCTCGAAAGGGCGGGCACAGCACATGATTGATCATCCCGGATATCGCCAGGCCCTTCTTGACTGGATGGCTTGTGCGTTCGCCGGACGGTCCGAACCGGTCGCTCGAGCTTGCGCAATCGTTGATGGCGGACTGGTGCAGCGCACGGCCCGGCTCGCGGTGGCCGGTCATGTCCTCGACTTCGACGACACCTATGCCCCAGGACTCTCACATATCACCGCTCCTACGGCTCCTGCTGCCGTCGTTGTCGGAGCACACCTCGGAGGGTCCGTGGAACAGCTGCTGGCGGCATACGCGGCCGGTTTCGAAGCGATGGCTGCGCTGGCAAAGGCAGGACATCCGACGCTGTACGAACGCGGCTGGCACCCCACCGCCGTAACCGGGACGGTGGGCGCGGCCACGGCCGCCGCCCATCTTCTAGGCCTCGATGATTCCCAGACCACCAATGCTCAGCTTCTGGCCATCCTTGGCGCCGGCGGGCTGCGTACGGCCTTCGGAACGGATGGCAAGTCCCTCCAGGTCGGGATGGCAGCAGCCCAGGGCGTCAACGCCGCCCTACTAGCTGCCAACGGGGCGGCGACCAGCGCCAACGTCCGGCGCGGTTATGAATCCGCCTACGGTGCCCCATGGGCTGAGCCGGTTCCCTCCGATCTAGCTATTGAGGAGAACTGGATCAAAGCTTTCCCGTGTTGCCTCCAAACCCACAGCTCCATCGAAGCAGCGATCCAGGCGTCCGCCTCCGGATCGGTCGATCCAAATGACGGCGGAACGGTGATGGTTCACCCCCGTTCCCGCCAGGCGGCTCCGCTCGATGACGTCACCACGGGCCTCGAGGCCAAGTTCTCGATCCCTTATACCACTGCCTTTGCGTTGCTATATGGGGCGCCCGACGTTGAAGATTTCGCCGGAGTCGACGGCGCCGCACGAAAGCTCGCAGGCAAGATCACGGTTCGCCTGGACGATCAGCTCGACGAGTCGGCTGCCGTATTCTCCTGGGAGTCAGATTCGATCAAGGTCGATGCCGCCCGTGGGTCACCTCAACACCCCATGACTGGCGAGCAACTCGAGGCCAAGGTACGACAACTCTCGGGGGATCGCCTCATCGGGTCGCTTGATGAACCAGACCGCCCGATCTCAGACGTCCTCGATCTGATTGCCGGCTGATGAGCGGATTGCTCGACGGGGTCCGGGTGGTTGATTTGACCAGGGTCCTCGCCAGAGCGCACGCAGGCCAGATCCTTGCCGAGATGGGCGCGGAGTAGTCGCAGGTAGGCGGTTGGCATTCGCACAACGGTTATTTGGTTACCGTCTCTCGAACGTCGATTTGAGTATCACTCTGGGCGCTCGGCGATGGCGTTCGCGAGTCCATCGATCGCTTCTTGGATCTGCTTGGTTGGGGCAGCGACCGTCATGCGAGCAAACCCTGCGCCTTCTCGACCGAACCAGTGTCCCGGGCTTAGAGCAAGGCGCGCCGACGACGCCAGCCACTTTGAGAGGTCAGGCACGTCCATGTTGAGTTTTCGGAAATCGAGCCACGCGAGGTAGGTGCCTTCCGGAGTGATCAGATTGATGTCGTCGGGAAGCTGGTCTTCTAGCAGCGTGAGGTTCGTTGCTACGAGATCGAGGAGGTTGTTGAGCCAGGCTCCGCCCGAGCGGTAGGCGGCCTCAAATGCCGCGACAGCGAATACGTTGTTGCGGTTGAGGTGAAGCTGGGAACCCCTTGTCTGAAACAGTTCAGCAATGCGCTTGTCATCGGTTACGAGCAGAGTGTCGCAAACGCCAGCCAGACCGAAGGTCTTGATTGGCCCGTGGGTCGAAGCCCAGGACACTCCCGAGTGCCCCAGTGAGCCGAAAGGAGTGAACTTGGACGGTGGGATGGCCAGGTCGCCATGTATTTCATCGGCGAGGACGAACACGCCGTGTCTGGCACAGATCGTCGCAACCTCCGTCAGCTCGGCAGCTGTCCACACGCGACCGACCGGGTTGTGAGGATTGCACAAGATCAACATTCGGTTGGTTGGGTCGGCGGCCTTGGCGGCAAGATCTTCGAGATCCATGCGGTAGCCGTCCTCGGTCAGGACTAGCGGATTGCGAACTACCGTCCTCCCAGCCGAAGAGATGAGCGCCTTGAAGTCCGTGAATACAGGAGGCTGCAAGATCACGCCTTCGCCTCGCTCGGTCAGCTGCTCGATGAGGACGCCAACCGATGTCCCCACGCTCGGACTCACCGAAGTGTTCAACCCGGTTCCATCCCAGCTGTGACGGGCTGCCATCCAATCCCAGAAGGCTTGCAGGACGCTTGGTGGGCGGACTTCGTATCCGTACCACCCGGAGCCCGCTCGTGAGATCAAGGCAGCCGTGACCTCCGGTGCAAGTTCGACGTAAGGCTCGGCGACCCACAGTGGCAACAGCCCCTTTGCTTCACCGAAGTGCCCGGCCAGCGTCTCGGGGTCAGCGGCAAAAGCGGTGTTTCTTGGGTGATCGGGGACACGAGGACTTGTGGACATTGACTGATCGTAGACCGCCCGCGCTCCCCTACCGACGACCTAAAGGTCACTCTTCGCGGTCGCGGGCCGGATGTCGTGAGGTGGGCGACGGTATTTGGCGCCCGCGCCGACCCTCGCCGATGTCAATCCGGGAGTCGATCGACGGACAAGCCGCGAAACTCGCCATGCCCGCAGGTATGGAACGCTCCTTCGGGCGAATTGGGCTATTTCAATTGACGGGCGCGGTCGCGCAGTTCGGAGTGCATTCCACCGAACGCGTCGACCGTCGGTAGCGGAGCCTTGCCTGCTTTCACCACGACGGTGTAGTTGGCGTCGACGACGTTCGCTATGGGTACCTCGGTGGTTTGAGATAGCAGTTGATACGCGTCCATGTGATGGAGGCCGAATAGTTCCTGATACCACCGCACCATCTCAACTTGCGCGATGCGCCAGGAGTCCTCCATCGGTCGCGACGAACCGGCCGCCATCCAGTAGTCGTCGTTCTCCAATCGGGGCCAGGTCGGTGCCTGACCTTTGATGAGTTCCACGATGATCGTCGAGTTCATCGCTCCCTCGACCGCAGTTCCGCAGGCCTCCCCTTCACCCTGCCGATAGTGGCCGTAACCTACAGAGAACAATGCGCCTTCTTGATTGACACCAAGAAACACCGTCGTTCCAGCCCGGACCTCTGGCGAATCCATATTGCCGCCGAAGCGCTCCGGAACGAGTGACGAACGCACCTCGCCTCCCGACGGGGCAACTCCGACCGTACCGAGCATGGGAGCCATGGGAAGCTGAACCTCGAACGTTCCAAACCGGGCCTGAAAGCCGACCGTGTTGTTGGCCGTGTCTACTTCGTAAATCCACGTCGTGTCCGGGAGCGCGTCCTGGAGGTTGACCGTGCGGTCCGTGCCCGTCAGGCCACCGAAGAACGGAATGGTCGCCGAAGCCCCCCAGCTACGGGCGGGAGCAAGGTCGACGATGTGAATGGCGAGGGTGTCCCCCGGTTCGGCCCCTTCCACATAGAACGGACCGGTCTGCGGGTTCACGTACCGGAGGTCAACCTTCTCGCTCGACAGGTCGTGAATCGACTTGAGGGCATGGTTGAAGGCGTCCTCCGACCAGAGATGGAGTACGGATCCCGGCTTGATCCGCATGACGGGCGCCACCCCACCAAACGTGTATGCGTACTGTTCAGGGCTCGGTGTGAATTCCACAATGTCCATACATCTTCCAATCCTCTTGCGAGCCACCGTGCAACGGATGACTACGTGATACCAACTCCCATTTGATCGCTCGAAGACGAGATTCGCCTGCGAGTCCGCTTTCTTAGAATTGGATCCCGCGGGTGAGGGCGCCGTCGATGACGAG
>CAJQPD010000340.1 GCA_905480085.1 uncultured Acidimicrobiia bacterium | reverse complement strand
CGATGTGAACCAAATCTTGGCACCTCCTCGGTGCGGGCGCTTTCAGTGGGAACTTCGTCAACGTCGATCGGCGCCGGTTCCTCCAGCTCCTCTTCCAGTTCCTCAAACACCTCAGGCTCCGACACATCGGATTCAAAAGGTTCAGGTTCAGACTTTGCGAACACCGGGAATCCCGAATCGGAACTCGCCTGGCCGCCCGCCGATGCGAATGGGGGGATATGGGCGGCGACCTCTTCGGCCGAACTCAACTCGGCGACCCTATCCGACAGCGAAGCACGGGAGGGAGATGGTTCCGGCATCGAGGCAAGATCCGTATCGAGGCTATCGAGATCCGGCAGCACTCCCTTGGCAAAGGTCCGCATCCGGGCCTTCATGTCCGAAACACTTGAGCGAAGGTCAGCCAATTCAATCCGCAACGCATCGCGCTCTCTTACCTGATCGGCTGAGATCTCGACTGCCTGAGCGCTCGCTTCGGAGATCAAACGTTCGCCCTCGACCCGAGCTTCAGCGACGATCTCATCAGCGGTTCGCTGAGCGGCGACGAACGCTCGACGCATGGCGACCTCTGTTTCGCGGTTCGCCTGAAGCTGCTCCTCGAGCACGGAAACCCGCTCATCGGCATCACGTAGACGCTGATCATATTCCTTCATGGATGAAACAACCTCGTCGAGGAACGCGTCGACCTCACCTTCGTCGTAGCCTCGCAAGGAAACTCGGAACGTTTGCTGCGTGACGTCAATCGGGTTTAGCGGCATGTTTCATTCTCCATGGTCGAGATCCTAGCCAGGGGTTCCAATCCCTGCTGATGGGTCAACATCCAATAACCGCCTGCAGAATATTCAGGCCGATGATGACGATGATCGGGCTCAAATCAAGCATCGCCGAGCCGACTCGAATGGGTTTGACGACCATCCTGATTCTGGCAAGTACCGGATCCACCAGGCGACTGAAAAGTCGCCATACGCGACTGGCCACATGGTCCGACGGCAACTGCCCGATCATGACGACATACGACAGGATAATCGAGACGATCATGATGCCGATGTACGCCGTGGCGGCGTAGCAAACGAATTGAATCATTAGATATCAGGATCGAGATCAAAGAGTCCGAGTGAGGCAAGGCGACGCTTCTCGTCGCGGCCTATCGAGACTCGCGGTGGTGAAATGAGGATGACGCCGTCGCTAATCTTTCGCATGGAACCATCCAAGGAATACGTCAATCCGGTCGAGAAATCTATGATTCGACGAACCATCTCGGGTTCCGTCGTCCGCAAATCCAACACCACAGGTTCTCGCTCCCGGATCCGGTCGGCCAGGATCTTCGCATCGTCAAAATCGGAAACAACCACAATTTGTGTTCGGCCGTCTGGACTCGACATCGGCCGCACCGCTGCCAGGTCACCCCGGTCAGATGAGGATCGACGCGCCGACGGAGGAGGCTCGACTCGTCGGCCAATCACCTCGCCAGGCGCCGTCATCGGAGCCTGGCGACCGGAACCACCGACCCGGCCGCTCGGGCGCGAAACAGCCGAACGTTCGGGATGTGGGGCGGCTTCGACATGACGCGGCCCGGCAACAACTTCCTCATCGGTCAACTGGTCCTCATCGACCAGGCCAAGCCACACCAAACCTTTTTGAAACACAGAAGCCACCGTGGACCTCCCCTCGTCTAACTCGTTCTGTCGCCAAAGATAGCCGACCCGACGCGGATAATTGTCGCACCCGCCTCGATGGCCACTTCAAAATCCTGTGACATACCCATCGATAGTTCCTTGACCGCCTTGTGGTTAAGTGAATCCCGGACATCTCGAAGCTGCTCGAACCAGGATCGAGCCTCGTTCAGGTCGCTCGAAGGTGGCGGAATGGTCATGAGTCCCACGAGTGGAAGGCCCAGTTCTTCACATGCCTCCACAGCACCACGGACTGCTTCGATCTCAAAGCCGTGTTTGGTTACCTCACCGCCCAGTTTGACCTGTAGAAGCGCCGGCGGGGCCTGGCCGGGTCCCTTCATCCACGCAGCCGCCAATTCGATTCGGTCAAGGCTATGCAACATCGCCACGGCCGGCCTCACCTGCCGGATCTTGTTGCGCTGCAACGGGCCGATGAAGTGCCATTCGACGTCTGGTCCGACGGCTCCATACTTGACTGATAGCTCCTGTGCTCGACTCTCGCCGAACACGCGTTGACCGGCCCGATAAGCTTGCTGAATCTTCTCGATTGGTTGCCCCTTCGAAACGGCAACCAATCGCACCGACTCACGTGGGCGACCCGCTCGTTCACAGGCGGCGACGATTTGCTTCTCTACCTCCTCAAGACCCCTCATCCCAACCACCCCATGGAGACCATCCGCTCGATGATGGCCCCATTTCGGTATGAGAAGTACTTTTCGTCGCAACCGGTGCAGCCACCGATTTCCTCGAAAACCAAGCCTGGAAGTCGGCGGCGTGACTCAGCCACCAGATCCACCGATACGGTGCCCCAGGTGGTGAGTGCCTGCGAGTCCGGAAAGACGGCAGCCACCTCGGGACCGACCTCGTAGCAGCACCGTCTGATCCCCGGTCCCGCCGTGACGCGATGTGGGGAGCTTCCCAAAGCACGCATGGCCTCGACGGTTGCTTCGAGGATCCCGGCGTCAAGACCTCGCCAACCGGCGTGGGCGACCCCGATGACGTCGGCACCTTCAAAAACCAAACCAAGACAGTCTGCGGTGAAGATCGCGATTGGGAGGTCTCTCGTTCGAGTGACCAGGGCGTCGGCATCTCCGTGAATGCCGGGTTCGCTAGCCACGACCACTCGCCCGGCGTGCACCTGATTAACGGTCGCCCATTCGGCAGCAACCTGATGCTTCAGGCTGAATCGTCGTCGGTCGCCTCGCCTCAGGTCGCCATCACTGGCAACCGAGAATGCGTGGTGGGTGGCACTATCCCTGGACAAAACTCGGAATCTCGAAGTCACCGTCGTCGTCAGATGAGCGGGGGCGACTGGCCGACGGAGTGAAACTCCCTGAGGCCAGTCCTCGCTGGCGCGAACCTTTGCCGTCGAACCCGGCAGCAATAACCGTCACCCGCATGTCCTGTCCGAGCGCGTCGTCGATTATGGCCCCGAAGATGATCTCGGCCTCGGTATCGGACGACTCCGCCACGACGGTTGCCGCGGCGTTGACCTCGTGGAGTGTCATGGATGACGGGCCGGCTATCGAGAGCAGAACTCCGCGGGCACCGTCCATGGACGTTTCGAGCAACGGCGAGGCAATCGCCCTCGCCGCAGCCTGAATGGCCCGATCGTCACCAGTGGCCTGACCGATACCCATGACTGCCGTGCCGGCGTCCTGCATGATCGTCTTCACGTCTGCAAAGTCGACATTGATCAGTCCCGGAGTTGTGATGAGGTCGGTGATGCCCGCCACGCCTGACGTAAGGATCTCATCGGCCATCCGAAAGGCTTCGATGATCGGCATTTTCGGATCAGCCACCTCGAGCAACCGATTGTTCGGGATGACGATCAGCGTATCGACTGCCTCGCGTAGGTTCTGAATTCCCTGTTCGGCCTGAAGGGAGCGACGGCGACCTTCGAACCCGAAGGGACGGGTGACGACACCTACCGTCAACGCCCCAAGACTGCGGGCGACATCGGCGACGACCGGGGCTCCTCCGGTACCGGTACCACCACCTTCGCCTGCGGTAACGAAGACCATGTCGGCCCCTTTGATGACCTCCTCGAGTTCTTCGCGGTGGGCTTCGGCTGCTGCCCTACCAACCTCCGGGTTGGCACCGGCGCCGAGGCCTCTGGTGATGTCACGTCCGAGGTCGAGCTTGACGTCTGCATCGGACATCAACAACGCTTGAGCATCTGTGTTGACGGCGATGAACTCAACGCCACGAATGCCGGCTTCGATCATGCGATTGACGGCGTTTACGCCACCACCGCCGACACCAATGACCTTGATTACGGCGAGATAATTTTGAGG
>CAJQPD010000339.1 GCA_905480085.1 uncultured Acidimicrobiia bacterium | reverse complement strand
CAAATCAGCATCCAGAGCCGCACGATCCCGACGGTTGAGATTGCTGAAAATCTCGACGTCCGTGAGGCTTGCGGTGTTCGGCTGGAACAGGATTGTCAGAGGCACGGACGTGCCTGCCACCTCGTCAACAAAGACATGGGTTGTGGTGTAATCAGCGCTGATGCCATTGACGGTCAGGACCGGCTGGGCCCTGAGATCGATGGGGCGCATGAGGCCTGCCCCCAAAAAGAGTGTGCAGGATAAGCCTAAGTTCAGCAGACGCATGGTTCGACACGCAGGATGACGTTCCCACAGCTATTGAGGGACGACCTTGATGCGATAATACTTCTCTGGCGCAGGGCTGCCGCTGTCAAAGTGGAACGAGGTCGGGCCACTGGACTGAATCAGATCGCTTATCGCAGAGAACGGAAAACTAAAATTCGTGGTGGCCTGCACCTGGTACACCTGGTTACTGACGCTGTCCCAGACCACCAGGCGACTGCCGTCGTCGAGGTCCGTGATCCGCAGCACGGAATCCGGATCACCCGGATCGGTCCCGGCAATGCCCTCGTTCACGTCTGTCATGCGGTCTCCGTCGCTGTCCAGATTGGGATCGACCGGGTAGGAGATGGCCATCACGCGGGTGTCGTTGAGCACGACCGATCCGGCGAAGACCGCCTCAATCGTGTTCGTACCGGGAAGGATGTTGCCCCAGCGATAGGCCAGCGTGGTGTAGCCGCCCCCGCAGCGGGGACTGGAGAGGAGATTGTAATTCTCACGCGGCTGGAGCACCCCGTTCACCAAGACGGAGTAGTTGTTGACATCGCTGGTCTCCGTCCCGGCCGTGGTGTTGCACACGCTGAGGGTCACAGAGGAGTTGGAACTCGCCAACTCAAGCGCGCCGTCCGCCGCCGGACTGCTGATGAACAGCGATCTGGGCGGGGCAAGCGTGTTGACCGAGCGCGTCAGGGTCCGCTTCCGGTCAGTGAGCACCCCCGTGGTCATCTCCCTCAGTCGCACCGTGACCGTCGCCGTCCCACTGCTGGGGACAGCCAGGTAACGGAAACGGTATTGATCAGTGAACACAGGATACAATTGACTGTAAATCGACTGCGGCGATTCCTGTGTGGCAGGGACGAACACCGGGATGCCGTTCGTTAACCCGTTTCCGTTGGCAACGCCGGTGACGGCGTCATCATTTGCCGCATTGGTGTCGATAATATTGACCTCGACCTCGGTTGCCGTGGCGTCGGTGCGAATGATCAGGTCGAAGTTGGGACTGATGATGTTCATCCCGTCACCGGCGGGGTTCGCCACCACCCCATCCACCGGACCCGCGTCGTAATAAAAGGTCTGGGCGAATGTGTTGAAGACGCTGGACTTGCCCGAGCGCGGAAGGAACGAGCGGGCTCGCAGGATATGCAGCCCTTCAGCCAGGCCAACCCGGGTGTGGTTGGTGTTCAAATTGTTGTGCAGCCACACGCGCGGGGTCGAGGGATTGAAGTTTGTGATCCCGTACTCCGCCAGGCCGTAAACCCCGGCTTCCGCAGCATCCGAGATCGGATTAATCCCTTCCTTGTAGAGGGCAACCTTGTAACGGATCTCCGTACCCCCGCTGTGTGCAACCGCGGGGAGGGTTCCCTTCCACCAATCGACGGTTCCATCCAAGGCATCGTCGCCGGCAAAGAAAGCCTCAACCGCCGTGGTCGTCCCCTGCCCCCGCCCATAAGCCCCTTCAGGATCGGAGCCGTCAATGGTGTAATAAACCACGGCCCGATTCACCTCGAACTGGAATCCGGCCCGAAACCAAATCTCCACATCCTGTCCCGCCCCTGGAGCGAGCGGGGTGCGCTGGGAGACGGGACCGCCGCCGCTGACGGTCACGGCGTCTGCGGGATTGTGATAAACCCAACTCGCCGTCTCCGTATTGACACCCGATCCGCCCCCGGTTCCGGGAAGATGCGTGGCTCCCCCTCCGATAGTGTAATGGTAGATATCCGCGCCAAAGGATGTCAGCGTGTTGTCGTTGGTCTCCACCGAGCCAAACTTCTCCGGCCCCGCGCGAAACCTGAATTCGGTGTCCTCATAACCGAGCCACAGATCCGTGGAGGTTCCGGGCGGGTGATCACGGAGATCCGTGACGTTGGTCGAACCAAGATTCAAGTGGCTGTTCAGATCGACGCCCCCATCGAGCTTCAGATCGAATGCGGAAGCCGACGCATCGCTCCGGAGCACAATATCAATGGGCGCATTGGTCACCAACGGCACATCGATGGCGTAGGTGAGATTGCTGAGATTTGCACCTGACAGGATATTACCGGCGGCATCCACGCTGCCGCGCACCTTGTAAGGGTAAAGCGGATTGAAAGTGCTGTCGCCATCTCCTCCATCCGATCGCAGAAGGGTGAGACGCGGCGCTTCGCCCCCGTTCTGCTGCAGGGTGATGGTGTCGCTCCAGGCGGCCCGGCTCGGGCCGGGTCCCCGGTAGCCGTAAACCACATAGCTCCCACTGGGCACCTTCAACTCGATGGCCCCGCCGCCCGGCGGGATCGCCTGCCCTCCGACATGGACCTTTCGCTGCCATGGGTTTGGCGCCGTGGCGCTACTGATCGCCTCGCTCAAGTTTGTGGTCGCCTCGCGCACCAGAAGCTTCCGGCAGGCGCGATCCCCCGAGGGAGAATCCGCCAGCTGGTAAAGGACGGATTGCGGAGGGAACCCCACCGCCAGCCCGACGCCGCGTGAGTTCTGGACCGGGAAACATTCGTAAAAGGTTCCATCTGTGGTCTGTGCCACGCCATCATCAAAGCTAACCTCCCCGGCGGGTGTCCCGGCGTAGTTGTCGTTCATCACCAGTAGAGCGACGGTTGCGTCGGGATTATTGAATGCATCTCCGCCAACCTCTCGATAGTCGTAGCGTTCAAAGGCCACGATGTCCGAATCACTCCAGCGGGCCCGGGTTCCACCCCGGGCCACCCGATGATGCAGCGATGCGAGATCGGGCATTCCATTGTCACCAAACTGACCGAGGTAAGGTGCGTTGGCGTGCCGGGGAAAAGGGGCTTCGCCCGGATTGACCGGTGAAAGGTTGTAGCCATCACTGTAGATCGACGGAATTCCCTCGCGCATGAAGTTATAGGCATTATGCAACTCGCGACGGTTGGCCACGCCGTCGTCGTGGCTTTGAGCAAACAAGACGCTGTCCGCCCCGCGGATCGCGCCCGGATACGGGGTGAAATCGCGTTGATCCATACCACTCAGGGTGGCGCCCGGATTACCCAGGACGTTGTTCAGGTGAAAATGCATCGTGGTGTTCAGCAGACGCATCCCGCGGTTGATGTACTCCTGAAAGGAGGGGGGGGAGCCCAGATGCTCACCAAACAGCATCGCATCATCGCGGGCGGCGTCCGGGTTGAAGAGACTGTCCCGACTGCCGCCGGACTCGACAAAACCGTTGCTACGGACGTTGTTTCCGTATCCGTGAACGTAATCGAAAATCGTCTGGATGCCGCCCGTGTAGCCGTCGGTACTGTCGATGGTATTTCCGAAGAAACTCGACGGGGTATGCTTGACGGCGTCCAGTCGAAACCCGTCGCACTTGGTCTCGTTCACCGTCCACATCGCCGCCCGGATGAGATAGGCATTCAGGTCCTCAACCACCGGATCTCCCTGTGTCCCATTGAATGGACGCCAGGGACCCGCAATGGGCTCCAGAGCGGTGTCCGCGTAATACTCCGGGTTGCCGGGTTGCCTCACGTAGGAAACCTTCGCAGTGGTGCCGCCCTCCGTCAGGCCGAAGTTCTCATTGACGTTCCCCGGCTCGTTGGCCAGG
>CAJQPD010000338.1 GCA_905480085.1 uncultured Acidimicrobiia bacterium | reverse complement strand
CCGCAATGGCATGATCGATGGGGTCCATGTTCGGCTGATGGTGTCACGAGGCAGAAAGAAAACCCCCTCGCAACATCCGTCGAATCTGGTTTCCGGCCCAACGGTGGTTGTCATTCCCGAGTACAAACAAGCCGATCCGTCGGTGGCGCGTTCGGGGGTCAGTCTGTTTACTGCGTCGGTTCGGCGTCCCCCTCCCAACACGCTTGATCAGCGAATCAACTGTCATTCGAAGCTCCACGAGGTTATGGCACTGATCGAGGCCGTCGATGCGGGGTGTGACGAAGCGCTCATGCTCGACGTAAACGGCCATGTCGCTACCTGTAACGCTACGAATTTTTTTGCCGTCTCCGACGGCCAGGTGTGGACTTCGACGGGGGAGTACTGCCTGCCCGGCATAACCCGGGGGGTTGTTATCGAGGTTTGTCAGAACGCCGGCATACCGATTCACGTCGCCGATTTCGATCTTGATCTCGTTCACGGCGCGGACGAAGCATTTGTGACCGGAACGTTCGGTGGGGTTACCCCGGTTCGGTCGGTTGACGGCCACGAGTTCGCTGATGGCGCGATCGGTCCGATTACCTCCAAAATCTCCGAATTGTATGAGTCGGCCGTGGCGGCCGACGTGGCCAAGCGTGCTAGCCGCGCCGGCGGTGACCGGTGACCCGCAACATTTCAATGTGGTCCGGGCCGCGCAACATTTCTACGGCCCTGATGTATTCGTTTCGACAGCGCTCTGACACTCGCGTTTATGACGAGCCACTGTACGGGAGCTACCTGACCAGAGTTGCGGGGGTAGCGCACCCCGGAGTGCACGAGGTCGTCGCTGCCATGGACTGCGAAGCCGACTCTGTGATCGCCGATATGCATGCGGAAACCGTCGACGAGGTCCGGTTCTTCAAAAACATGGCCCACCACACCGAAGGCCTCGGTCTCGACCTTCTTGGTGGCCTTCGGAACTTCATATTGTGCCGCCCGCCGGCTGATCAGTTGGTGTCGCTTGAAGCCGGGATGACCGGCCCTCCGACGCTGCGAGATACCGGCTATGAGTACCAGACTGCCATCTTGGACTGGTTGATCGACCATGGCCAGGAGCCGGTGGTCGTGGTCGCCCCGTCGGTGCTCGCTGACCCCGAGGGGCTGTTGCGGGTCCTTTGTGAGAAGCTGGATCTCGAATGGGACCCTCACATGCTCGAGTGGCCGTCGGGACCGAAACCAGAAGACGGGGTATGGGCAAAATACTGGTACACCAGCGTCCATGCGACCACCGGCTTCGGGGAGCCGCGTCCTATCCGAACCGAGGTGCCAGATCATCTGCTGGATCTGTACCGAGCGTGCCTGCCGCAGTATGAACGGTTGCTGTCGTATGCGATCACAGCAGCGTCGTAAGGGGTTGGAATGAATCGCATGGCGCTGGGAATCTTCAGTCTGGTCCTATTCGTTTCGGGGGTGGTCTTGATGTTATTGCCGGCGGGCGACGAGAACCTCGGCGGCGTGTTCATCCGGTCCAGCGTCGTCCTTGGAGCGATCTGGCTGGTCCTCCCCAACGCCAGGCAAGTGCCCCGGTCCGTATGGGTAGGCGTCGTCGTACTGGCTATCGTTCTGATCGCAGCCCCGCGCTTGGTGCTGTGGGGAGTTGGCGTGGCAATCGTCAGCTCGGCCACGGGGTTCATCCTCAAACCTCGCCGGGGCGGGCGACCACCGGACTCCCAATAGCCGGGGTAAGCATCGGTCACCAGTTGCTCAGGCGTTTGAGAGCCCGCAAGCCCATTTGACCCGGTCAGCCCACTCCCAGGCTTCGGCCATGGTCACGTCAATGACCTCGAATCGGTTGGCCAAATGGTCATTGTCGAAGTCGTCGACTGCGATCTTTTGGCAGACAAGCCTCGAATTAGGCAGGCCGCTCGGGCCGGTAGGGAACCATTTCGATGCGGGTCACTACTTTCGGCGCTTGGGTCGGAAGGCACCAGGGAGGTCGGCATTGACAAAGGCGGCCGGGACGATCCCGGATGAGGCGTACATGTAGAGGGCAGTTTGGAAGATGCCGGATAAGGTCGAAATCACGACCGTTACCGCCACGATTCCGAGCAAAGCGAAGATGACGCCGGCAATGGCTAGGCCGGCAATCTGGCTGACGATGGTCAGGACGGCAATCAACACGAACGGCAAGATGGCCAGGAATCCGATGATTCCGAATCCGACATTGGCTGCCATGTTCTCGCCCCAGGTTTGCTTGAAGAGGCTGGCGGACCGTTTAATCGATTCGACCACCCCGGCGCCCTCGATGACATAGACCGGAATGACCAGGAAGGTCACGAGCGTCCAGGCAAGACCGGCGATCGATGACACGATTGATCCGATTATCCCGGCCCGCTCTTCGATGGCCTTGAGAATGGCTGAAACGGTTGCGCTGATTGCCGCCCAGCCGATGATGGCCGGAAGGTGCGATCTGGCCGCGGAGAGCGCCGAACCGATGGTGGGATCTCCCCCCGAGAGGCGCTCGTGGGCTGCGCTGACGAGCGCGGTGTTGAAGAAAATGACGACGAAGCTCGTCGTGAAGTAGAACGCCGCGGCGGCGACCCATGCCAGGGAACCGTCACCGGACGTAAGTGCAACCGGCAGGATGAATGTTGCACCCATCACCGTGGCCGCCAGGCCCGACAGAACGGGGAGCCAGACGAGTTCGCGGTCGGCCAGCAATACCTGCCAGGACGCTTTGGCGAGTGCGATGGTGTTGCGAATCCTGCCCATAAGTTCTCCTGGTTGGTTGGGTTGAGCGAATAACAGCGACCGCTTCACCCTACGTCAATGAGGGTGTTTCGTGGTGGATTGGATTCGGTTGGCGGTAGCGTATGCGGGTGCGATTCATTTCGGTTCTGTTGGTCGTGGTGGCCTGTTCCGGGTCGGAGTTCGGTGTCTCGCCAGGATCGACGCTCTCTTCGACCCCAACTCAGCGAAGTACGGTCCCGAACGTCACTATGTCCTCGGCCCGGACGACTGTGGCGATGCCGACGACCACGACCTCGCTCCTGGACCTGTACGGTCGACCGGTTTGGTTGGGGACCATCGCCCTTCCTGTTGCGGAGGGAGGATTTGGTGAAGTTCAACCCACGCCGCCCGAGCTCATTGGGCGGGCATTCGGGACGATCGACATCCTGGCGCCCCCCGAGTCGGCAGCGTTCGCCTCGACGATCGGATCGATCCCCGACGACGTGTTGGCCCGATCGACGTTGACGGTCGACTGTCCGGTAGCTGCGGATGATCTTGCGTACGTTACCGTCTCACATGTTGGCTTCGATGGGCTCGTCCACACTGGCGAATTGATCGTGAACCGGGCGGTCGCCGACGACATTGTGGGGGTATTTGCCGCTTTGTATGAAGCACGGTATCCGATCGAGGAGATGCGGGTCGTCGCGGCACCCGAGTTGGACCTGCTGCCAACCGGTGACGGAAACAACACCACCTCGTTTGTATGCCGGGCGGCCACCGGGGGGACTAATTGGTCCCAGCACGCGTACGGTCAAGCTATCGACGTGAATCCCTTTCAAAATCCGTATGTGAAGGGTGACCTCGTTCTGCCTGAGCTGGCTTCGTATTACACCGACAGGGAACTCGCTGAACCTGGCATCATCACTGGCGGAGGAGTCGTTGATACCGCTTTTGCATCGATCGGCTGGGGCTGGGGTGGGAACTGGAGCTCCCTCAAGGACTGGATGCATTTCAGTCAGAGCGGAAACTAGGAGGTCCCGTCCGGAGACCGTGGGATACTCCAATGTCGGAAATCGAGAACGTCGACCCAACAGAATTGGCCAGACCAGGACGGCGTCTAAGCGACCCTGCCAGCGGTCAGGTGGCGATGCAGCTTGTCCCACACGCTCGAATGGGCCAACTTGGTGGTCATCGAAGTGAGCGTCTGAATGAAGCTGGGAACGGCCAATTCTGGTTTCATCGGATTTGGACGCATTTTCGCCAGTACGTTGGGTTCCGGGCGCAGAACCACAATATCGGTGTCGGGCCATTCCTCACGTATGGCGCTCAGCTCGTTCTCAAGGGCTGTTTGACCGACCCGGTCGAGCAGGTTCTCTACTGGAGTGGCGCGAAGGCGCTTTTCGGTGGCGGCCATCGGTGCCAGAATGAGGACAAGGTCAAGCGGTGTTGAACTCCCCAGGACGAGGTCGGCGTGGGTCCCTGAAAGTACGCCGCCGTCGACAAACGTTGACCCGTTCAATCGGAACGGGGAAAAAATCATAGGAACCGCCGATGATGCCGCCACTGCCTCGGCCAACGTGACTTTGTCTGCCTCGTCCGAGCCAAACACCACTCGTCTGCGACCTTCGAGTTCGTAGGCAGGTATCAGGAGTGGCCGATCGGGCCATCCGTGTGCAGCCTCTTCGACGTGATACTCCATCCACTCGGCGATGGCATCTGAGTCGTACATGCCAGGCGATCCGAGTATCAGGCGTAGACCCGGACTTCGTAGCCCTGGAACCAGTCCGTGGCGTACCCAGCGGCTGACACCGAAGCCTGATTTGGTTGGGCGGAACAACTGCTTGGAAATTCGGGCAGCCACGTCACCATGGTTGTCTCCTGGTTTGACAAGGCTCGAGAGCTCCAGACGATTGGACCGCACGATTCCGCCGACAAAGGCGCCCGCCGAGGTTCCGACAATCACGTCCGAAGTGTTCGGATTCCAGCCGGTTGCCATCTCGATCGCCATGAGGGCGGCCATCTCGTATGACGCACCCGTAACGCCCCCGCCACCGAGGACCAGTCCTACCCTGCTCATGTCCGTGAGGCTACTACTCGATGACCCCTGTCTGACTTCTTCTTGGCTGCGGTGGTTCTTCGAACTTCGAGCCGCTCGGTAAAGTGGCTGGATGCAGTGGTGTTGTAGTTGCTAGTCCGTCCAGTCCTAATGCCTGATGACATGGCAGGTTTGGAGGGGTTATTCCAGCTGTGTTTCGAATCGGACGAGCACTGGCCGATCGGCGAACACAAGTACCTGGCGCTACTTCGGGGTGATAACACCGAATCGGTGGCGAAGCTCGTCGAACATGACGGTGACCTCGTGGGATTCAGTCAACTGGTGCCCAGTGCCGAAGGCGTGTGGGCGTTGGAACTGGCGACGCATCCACTTCGCCGGTCGCTCGGGGTGCTGGACGTGTTGGTCGAGCAGGCGATTCGTGACGCGTCGATACGGCGGGCCAACTCGATTCGCATCTGGGTGTATCAGGCCGGGGTGGCCTCGCATCTCCATCAGTTCGGGTTCGTCCAGGAGCGAGAACTCCGCCAGATGAGGATCAGCCTGCCGCTAGGCGCCTCCTGGCCGGCTCCGTCCGACGCCGAGATTCGCCCCTTCGAGGTCGGTGTTGATGAGGAGGCATGGATTGAGCTCAACAACCGGGCCTTTCTCGATCATCCCGAGAATGGATCGTGGACACGTGAGGTGCTCGACGATCGGATCAGCCAGTCGTGGTTTGACGCGGCCGGGTTTCTGGTCGCATGGAGCG